>QNBU01000063.1 GCA_003644215.1 Planctomycetota bacterium | reverse complement strand
TGTCCGCTCTGTTTATACATCCATCGGCCTAACCGGGCTGAATGGGTGTAAGTACTGTAATATCAAGACCTTGACTATTTTGGAGTGTCGTATGAAAGTAACAGATATGAAAAAGGGCCAGACCATCATCATCGATGGGAAGCTCTATGTGGTGATGAGTTATCAGCATGTCAAACTCGGCAAGGGCGGGGCGATTTACCAGACGAAGTTCAAGAATCTCGTCGATGGCGGCATTCGGGATGTCCGGCTGCGGTCCGAGGAAACGATTGAAGAGGCCTATCTGGAAAAGCGAAACTATGAGTACCTGTATTCGTCGCCGGGTGAGCATGTGTTTATGGATTTGGAAACTTACGACCAGATTACATTAGACGATGACGGATTTGGCGAGGGTCCGAAGTATCTCAAGGAAAACGAGCAAATCCAGATCAGCATGTACGAGGGAAAGCCGGTTGTGATTACGCTGCCGAATACGGTCGATCTGGTCGTTAAGGACACCCCCCCGGAGATCAAGGGCGCGACGGCGACCAACCAGTTCAAGCAGGCCACGATGGAAACGGGGATCAATGTGCAGGTGCCGCCGTTTATCAAGATCGGCGAAAAACTCCGCATCGACACCCGCACGGGTGAGTATGTAACCCGCGTCAAGGACTAAAAAATCCAAATTCTGAAATCCGAAAATCGAAACAAATCCAAAATCTAAATGTTTCAAATTGGCAAACACATTAAGCCCTGTTTTGAGCATTTGAATTTTTATCATTAGAATTTGTTTCGGATTTCGTGCTTAGGAATTAGTGTTTTCGTTTACAAAAAAGGGCTGACTATGGTCGTAAAGGCGTTTAATAAGTTTTTGGTGGGGATGTTTGGTTCGCGTAATGAGCGGATCATTAAGTCGTATATGCAGATGGCATTGACGGCCAGTGAACTGGAGGAGCAGACAAAAGCCCTGAGCGATGAACAGCTCAAGGCCAGGACGGCTGCGTTTAAGGAAACGCTGAAAAATGACCCCGATCCTGAACATATCCTGACCGAGGCGTTTGCGGTGGTGCGGGAAGTGGCCCGGCGGAATCTGGACATGCGGCATTACGATGTGCAGCTCGTCGGCGGCCATGTCCTGTTCGAGGGCAAGATCGCCGAGATGGCTACCGGTGAGGGGAAAACGCTGGTGGCGACACTGGCCGCTTATCTGGTGCATTTAACCGGTCGTAGAGTGCATCTGATTACCGTCAATGATTACCTCGCCAAGCGTGATGCCGATTGGATGAGTCCGGTGTACAATGCACTGGGGATGACGGTTGGCGCGATTCAGGCGGACATGGATACCTCCGGCGACGAACGGCGGGCGCAGTACGCCTGCGATATCACCTATGGCACCAATAATGAATTCGGCTTTGACTATCTGCGTGACAATATGAAGACCTCGATGGCGCAGATGGCACAGGGGCCGCTGGAGTATGCGATCATCGATGAGGTGGACTCGATCCTGATCGATGAGGCGCGGACACCGCTGATTATTTCCGGCCCGGCGCAGGATGATGTTACACGATACCAAAAGGCCGATGCTGTCGGCCGGCAGTTGATGTCGCTGCAAGCATCCTATACGCATCTCAAGAAAACCATCGATACCGCTGAACGAACGGTGGCCAATGCGCAGGGTGAACTGTCCGAGGCCAAAAAAGCGAAAGACAGCGCTCGCGCGGAAAAGGCCCAAAAGGTCATTGACGAAACCCGGTCACAGAGAGAAGCTGATCAGGCGAAACTCGAGTCGATGACGGAGTATTACGAGATTGAGCAGGACCGCAAGGCCGTGCATCTGACCCATGAGGGCATTGGTGCGGCTCAGGAGATTGCGGGCGTTGGTTCGTTCTTTACCGGCTCGAATATGGAATGGCCGCATATGTTGGAGCAGTCATTGCGGGCACATGTGACCTTCGAGCGGGAGAAGGATTATGTCGTTATGGACGGCAAGATCATCATCGTCGATGAGTTTACCGGTCGTCTGATGCACGGGCGGCAGTGGTCTGATGGTTTGCACCAGGCGGTTGAGGCCAAGGAAAATGTGCAGGTTAAGGAAGAAACCCAGACGCTGGCAACGATCACGCTGCAAAACTTTTTTAAGCTGTACGGTCAACTCGCAGGCATGACCGGAACCGCTGTGACCGAAGCCGGTGAGTTTATGAATATCTATCAGCTTGAAGTGGTCGTGATTCCGACGAACCGACCGTGTGTGCGGGATGACTGCGAGGATATGATCTATAAATCGATGAAGGAAAAGTTCAACGCCATTGTCGATGAGATTCACGAAGTCAGCACAGCGGGCAGACCGGTTTTGGTTGGCACGGTCAGCATTGAAAAGAGCGAGGCCCTGTCGCAGGCATTGACCCGCCGCTACGGCGTTGATCATGAAGTGCTCAACGCCAAACAGCACGCCCGCGAAGCAATTATCGTGGAAAAGGCCGGCTGGCAGCACGCCGCACGGGATGGTTCGATGCGGGGTAATGTGACGATTGCGACAAATATGGCCGGTCGCGGTACGGATATCAAGCTGGGCGACGGCGTGGTTGAGCTGGGCGGTCTGCATATCCTCGGTACCGAGCGGCATGAATCCCGCCGGATCGATGACCAGCTTCGTGGTCGTGCGGGTCGTCAGGGCGATGCCGGTTCGAGCGTGTTTTTCCTGTCGTTTGACGATGACCTGATGCGTATTTTTGCACCGGATGTAACCGTCAAACTGCTGTCATTTATCGGCTGGGAAGAGGGAATGCCCATCCAGCATGGGCGTATCAGCAAGGGGATCGAAAAAGCACAGAAAAAAGTTGAGGAACGCAACTTCGAGTCGCGAAAAAGTCTCCTCGAATATGACGAGGTCATGGATTTTCAGCGGAAGTACTTTTATGGCAGTCGGCGAAAAGTGATCGAGGGTCGCGATCTGAAACAGTCGATTCAGCAGATGATCGAAGATATGATCAACGGGGCGTGTGAGAATATTCTCGCGAGAGATTACCCGTTCCGCTGTATGGTCGAGTGGCTAAAGGGTGAGTTCAATGTTGAACTGGACGCTAAGCGACTGGTGGCGCTGGACATCGAGCAGATTGACGATCTCGTTAAGGACAGGGCCAAAAAAGATGTGGCCAATGAGATTTCGGTTGCGCTGGGTGAGTACCTTGAAGATTATGACGACCCGAAGAGTTGGAAGATCGAGGCGTTGGTCAAGTGGGCAATGAGTGCATTTAAGGTGTCCCTGTCGGCCGGTAAAATTCGGAACATGACTGCCGATGAAATTGAACAGACACTGATCGATGCGGCGTGTGAGCAGGTGGACAAAAAAGACACCGACCGCTTAGTCGAGTTCCTGAAAGAAGATTACTCATTGAAGTCGTTTGCCCAGTGGGCGACCTCGAAGTTTGACATTAAGCTGGAAGCAGATGAACTCCAGCAACTCAAACCCGAGCAGCTTCGGCAAAAACTGACGGATTCCGTTCAGGATAAATACAATCGCCGGGAAATTGAGTACCCGGTTGAGTTTGCGATGAATATGGTCTTTGGCCGCACCGAGCCGAATGTGTATGCGTTTGAGGCGATGGCGGACTGGGCCAATAAGAAATATGAGGCGTCGTTGACCGCCGAACAGATTCAGGACACCAAGCCAAAAGACATTCACGCGCAGCTTTTGGCCCTTAGTGAATCCTGGAACAACGGCAAGCTGACCGAAACGGTTGAGAGCAAAATGCAATCGACCGATACCGATGGGCTGGTTGCGTGGGCCAAAAAACGGTTCGAGGCAGAACTGGATATTGAGGCGCTAAAGGATACTGAACAGGCGACGGGGCTTCTGCTGAAAGCCGGACGCGACTTTTTGCGTAAAGAACTGACGGACCTGGAGCGGTATGTACTGTTGCAGATTTATGACCAGGCGTGGAAGGATCATCTCTACGCAATGGACCACCTCAGGAAAGTATTATGCTGCGGGCCTATGCAGAGAAAGACCCGAAAATTGAGTACAAGCATGAAGGCCACCGGATGTTCAACGAGATGCTCGAAAGCATCGAGGATCGTGTAACGGATATTATCTTCCGTGTGCGATTAGAGGCCGGCCAGCGCAGCAAGAGCGTCTATAATGTCAGCCAGGCAAAGCACGAAGATGTCAACCAGTTCGAGATGGCCCAGCGCCAGCGAGCCGCCGCACAGGCACCGCAGGGCGAAAAGAAAGTCAAACAGATCAAGCTCAACCAACCCAAGGTCGGCCGCAATGACCCCTGTACTTGCGGCAGCGGCAAAAAATACAAAAAATGCTGCGGCAGGAATCTTTGATTGACGCAAACTGTTTTTAATGGAACACAGGCATCCTGCCTGTGCTGCTGGCCGATAACGCTCTCGGCGCAGACTCCGAAGTCTGCGTTCCATTAAAGGTCTTTTACTCGAAGGTTCCGTCCAGCGCCAGTGTTTTACTGCCGGAGGGGGCATTTGATTGGCTGCCTGTTATGGTGATGACCGCTATGCCGTTAGCGTTGACGCTGTCAATGTTGTAATCTGCGGCGACGAAGTAGCTCCCCGTTAAATCACCCGATTGAATTTCGAGGGCCTGCTGCACCGATGCGTTTGTTAAACTGCCGGTAACGATGTTGCCGGTTTCCATCAGATAGGTTTTCATGGCGGTCCGAATCGCACCGGCGCCGGCATTGGCCTCGGTCCATTTACTGCGGTCGATCCGGCCTCGCATCAGCGGAACCGCCGCCGCGGCCAGAACACCGACGATCAAAATGACCACCATTAACTCAATCAGCGTGAATCCACAAAGCTTTTTCATAAGCGTACTTCCTCAAATCAGTCAATCTCCTACATACTATCGGCCAGATTCAGACAGAAGATAATCGAAAGATGTGGTAATTACGGGTGTATGGCTTACTGTCTGGACTTGTCGCCCTGCTGTTGCTGGAGCGATTGTTTTATCGGCCCTTTTGCGATTGTTTATTGTGCCGCAAGAAGCGTCATACCAATGCTGAGTCCGTTGAAAAAGATGTGCATCAGGATTGGGCGAAACAGCGATCCACTGCGTTCATAGGCATAGCCAAGACCACAAGACAGGAAAAACAGAGCCGGAATATGTGTTGGCGGGTGCAGGATCGCGAAAAAGACCGATGTTAAAATAATCCCCACCCACGGGCTGCCGGAAAGCGACCGCAATGAGGTCTGAAAGAAACCGCGAAACAGTAACTCTTCAAAAACCGGTACGATTACCGCCGCGAAGATAATGACCAGTATCCTCAATCCTACCCCGGCGTCGGTCAATATATCTAGCGTTTGATGAACTTCAAGCGAAAACCCAGCACCCTTGAAAAGACGGCCCAGTGTCAATGAAACCCAGAGTCCGGATAGGATCAGCGGAAAAGTTCCCAGCAGATTGATCGCCGCCCACGGCATGTTGCTGATGAGATATTTGCCATTTAATCCAAAACCCTTGAGACCTCGGGCGAATGATTTGCGGGCGATAATGAGCATTCCTGCGATCAATCCAATTTCCAGTATGGCATTGGCCGGATAGGAAATAATATCTGTTGTCGTAACTGTCTGGACGATGAGCATCCCGCCAATCCAGAAAACCAGTATCACCAGCGGCCAGAAGACAAACCGTTGGCGGTGTCGGCGAACGGGAGCTTTTCGCAAGGCCCCGAAGCCACCGAACCAGAATAGCCAGATAATCCCGACACAAAGCCCCGCCGTACATAGTATGATTGAGGCCGGATCCAAAAAAGCATCGGGTGGCACGGCCATCTTGGCCGTGTTGGAGTCCGTCTGCGCGATGATGTTAAATAATCTTTGCATAAAATGCCGATACCAGTAGGAGTTCATACTTTAGTGTGTTATCTGTCCGAAACAAGCTAAAGCTTGAACTCTTACAGCACAACTGCATGGGGTTAAAATGTTACGGATTTCCCTTTTGACTTCCCAAACGCCTGCGTGTTATAGTACATCAATGCTAATTTTGCAAGGAATCGCTTATGGATATTTTTGAAATTGACGGCCCCGTTCAACTCTCCGGCTCCATTGAGGTGGCCGGCTCGAAGAATTCAACCCTCCCGATTGTTGCGGCAATGCTGTTGGCCGGTGGTGAATCGACTATCCCTAATGCCCCCGATCTGGCAGACATCCGTTCAATGGAGACCCTTGTCGAATCGCTCGGCGCCAAGGTCCGGCGGGACGAGGGCGGACTGCATATCGACGCAACTGTTATCGACAACCCGGTCGGCGACTACGAAATCGTCCGCAGGATGCGTGCGAGCATCTGTATATTGGGTCCGTTACTGGCTCGTTGCGGCAGGGTTAAGGTATCCATGCCCGGCGGCTGCGCGATTGGCGACCGACCGGTTGATATCCACCTGCGCGGCGTTAAGGCCCTGGGAGCGAAGATATATCTGGAAAATGGCTACATCGTCGCCGAAGCCCCGGCAGGCGGTTTGGTGGGAACACAAATCTTTCTCGGCGGCCCGTTCGGTTCGACGGTTCTGGGGACGGGCAATGTAATGATGGCGGCGGTGCTGGCCAAGGGGACCACGATTATCGAATCGGCGGCGTGCGAGCCGGAAGTGGCGGATCTGGCCAATTGCCTCAATGCGATGGGGGCGAAGATCAGCGGTATCGGCTCGCCGCGATTGGTCATTGAGGGTGTCAAAGAACTCAAACCGATTACCTACTCAATCATCGGCGACCGCATCGAAGCGGGGACATTTATGGTCGCCGCCGCGATCACCAAAAGCAAACTTCAAATCAACAACTGCAATCTGGACCATATGCTGGCAGTAACAGACCGGTTCAGGCAGATCGGCGTGGAGGTCGAGCCGTCTGGTAATGGCTGTGAAGTTTCGCTCGATGGCCCCATCCATCCGGCGGATATTACTACC
>QNBU01000062.1 GCA_003644215.1 Planctomycetota bacterium | reverse complement strand
TCCTTGGCCAACACCATAAGCGGCCTGTTCGCTGCCCTGCGATTGGAGCCAGAGTACCGCCCCGCGGCCGCTGAGAAGATTGTCCCCAACTTGTATGGATACGCCGCCATCAAGCACTATCGCCTGTACCCAATCCTGCATCGGATCAGGACAGATTATCATCGTTGGCGCAACGATATGAAGATCCTGCCCGGCCAGCGACAAACCCTGACCCTGCGGATCAGCGGCGGCAACCCCGCTGCAAATCACCATCGATAGTAATGCCAGAATACTGTTAGCCATGAAGATTGCCTGCCTGAATACACTCCGTTTTACTGCTCCATACCTGCCCTGCCGGCCAATCCGTGGGCACAGTCGAGGTGATTATAGCCATTTTGACCACTAAATCCAGTCAAAAACCATCAATATTAGTACTGGAAAATGAAATCTCGCTGGTAGCCAGTGGTATCGACGATACTATCGGGACTGTTGTACTTAACCGTGTGGGGGCTACAGCTTTTGATAGTGGATGACGGCGCGGTAGAGGCCGTTGATGCGGGAACCGTCAATGATGATCGGTGCGTGCAGGTCATTTCTGGGTTGGAGTCGCATCTCTTCACCCGGTGCGGAAAAAACGCGTTTGAAAGTGGTTTCGTGAGGGGCGGTCAGGCGGACAAAACAGTCGTCGCCGTTGGCAACATCGGCCTTGGGTGAGAAAATAACAACATCCCCCTCGGCAAATTTTGGCCGCATCGAATCGCCCACCACACGAACCGCAAAAGCATTGGGGTCGTGGATATCAGGACAGCGGACATAATCATCCGCAAAACCAACCGGATAACCCATATCATCGAACTCGGCGGGATATCCGGCGGGTACTTTATTGATGATCGGGACCAGTTGGCCGGGCTTATCCTTTTCAGAAATATCAGCCACCGCATCCATATCGCACTGGCTGAGCAATTGACCCAACTTATCCGGCTCAAGCCGATGTCTGATAATATCCTTCAGTATCTGCTTGTATTGGCGATTTTCGGCATCAATGGCCTCGTAATCCTGCCGCACATCAGCAGGCATCCGCTCGACATGGGCCATATGCTGCAAATGGCCGGAATCGAATTTGAGATACTCCTCGAGCCGGTAGAGGAGTTTATCGCTGGGCGGATTTTTAACCCGTCCCGTCTCAATCGTAGAGAGATAGGGCTTGGAAAAACCGGTAAACGCCGCCACCTCATCCAGCGTTAAGTGTAAGCTCTCGCGTTTTTTGCGTATAATTTGACCTAAAGACATGTGTGGTATTATAAATAAGTTCACAATAGACACAAGTTTTTTTTGATAAATATCTAACTCAATTTGACTGGATTTTATATAACCTGTTTATTAACAAAATGTTACCGTTCTATGAAAAACACATAAAAACAACATTTTTACTGTAGGCAACAAATCGTAACCTGCTGCAAATACCATGGTTACAAAATCAGCCAAGTGATTTTGCTGACAAAAAGGCAAAAAGTCAGTCAACTTGAGTGTCTAACATTCTCAAACTGACCGACGCCGGGATGGGGTTGTATCGGTTGCTTTTGAGGAAACGCGGGCGTCCTGTCTGCGCTGTACGCTAACGGCAACCTTCAGCAACAAACACCAAAATCTGTGTTCCATTATCCAACCTGAACGGAGAGATACTGATTCACAAATTCCTCCAGCTTGTTTCGGTCAATCGGCTTAGACAGGTATCCATCGCAGCCGACATCGATACATTTTTTCTCATCGCCGGTCATTGCATTGGCTGTTACGGCAATAATCGGTGTCTTAATACCCTGGCTGCGTAACTGACGCGTCGCATCATAGCCATTCATATTAGGCATCTGCATATCCATCAGGATAATATCGAAGGATTGTTCGCCGCACTGAGCAACGGCCTCGATCCCATCACCGACAAGGATAACCTCCAGACCCATTCGCTGAAGAAGAATCGCAATCAGTTTCTGATTGGACGGATTGTCCTCCGCCACCAAAACCTTTCCATTATACATAGCAGTTCCTTTCTCTGTTTCAAGTATCTCGTTAATCCCATCAACTGAAAGATATTTATTCCAGACAGGTGCATCCTCATCGGGCCACCGCACACCGACAGGAATAGCCATTGTAAAAACGGACCCCTGCCCTTCTGTGCTGACCACTGAAATCCGCCCTCGAAGCAACTCAACAAGCTGCCGGGTGATTGACAGGCCCAACCCGGTCCCGCCATATTTGCGGGCGGCGTCACTGTCGGCCTGCGTAAACGACTCAAAAATTATCGACTTCTTTTCTTCCGGAATCCCAATACCGGTGTCCTCGATGTCAAATTGCACGAATATCTCGTTGTCGTATTCCTGAATAGCCACATTGACATAGACATGGCCGGCTTCCGTGAACTTTATCGCATTGCCGAGCAGATTGATCAGGCACTGTCGCAATCGCAGCGGGTCGGTTTTAATTGTTCCCGGAACCACACCGCACTGCAGTATCTCAAAGGCGATTTTCTTTTCGATCGCGGCCGGACGCAACATTGACTCAACCTCTAAAATAATCTCTCCAAGCTGGCAGTTACATATCTCAACAGCCAGTTTGCCGGATTCTATCTTGGAAAAGTCCAGCGTATCATTTATCAATGCCAGCAGATTTCGGCCGCTGTTTGAAATCATATTGACATAAGATTGATCTTCCTCGCCCAATGATCCCTCAGAAAGAAGTTGGCTAAAACCCATAATCGCATTCATCGGGGTTCGCAGTTCGTGGCTCATATTGGCCAGAAAATCGCTTTTCGCACGATTGGCGGCCGTTGCCTCATGGGCTAGGATAGTGGCCTGTTCTTCGGCGTGCTGGCACTGTGAGATTGTATGCCGCAGTCGCTTATTGACCTGTTGCAACTCAAAGGTGCGTTTGCAGACTTTTGCGTCAAGCGTTTTGTAAAGGTTTTCCAGTTTCCCTCTCAGGCGGTTAAAACTTTTTGCCAACAGCCCGATCTCATCTTGCGACCAGGTCTGTAATGGTTCAAAGTGAGCGTCCTGCTGCTGATCTGTTGCCCGGCAGAAATAGGCCGCGATTTTTTTCAGACGCCTGCCTACAAGTAACTCAAACGAGCAATAAATTGCACCAAACAGCCCCAGCAAGGCAAATGCCAACACGGAAAAACGCGACATCGTTTGCTCATTGATCTGGCTTTTGTAACCCTCCAGCGGGATGGCAATCATCCGCAATTCAGAACGGGGATCGGTCAAAGACACATCATTTCGTTCCATCCTGAACTTTGTCAGATACGCTCGGTCATTGAATTTAATAACCCGGTCAAGGCCCTCCATCGCCGGATTGCTCTCAAATAAGCGATAGATACGAAGCCCTTCCGGGCCGCTCCGGCTGAGGATGCTGCCCAACTGGTCGCCGCTGGCACGAATAATGACATGAGGATAGGTGTTTTGCACCTTTTCGAAAACCCGTTCAATCGTTTTGGATCGCCGAGCCAATTCGGCTTCAGTCAGTGGCAGAGAATCCCGGATTTCCGTATCAGAAGCTGTACCAATATCCTCGAGCGCAATCTCAAAGGCCATTGCCAACTCGGCCTGTTGGCGCAGCATCTGCTGCAAGGACTCATGACTGCTTCTCCATGTCTGATGAACCAAAAAGAGTGAAAAGCCAGTTGAAAACAGCCCGATGGCCAATAGGAATTTTATCCCTAAGCTTGAATACGACCGCATTCTTATCTTGTCTTTTACCATTATGACGCTCTCTCACTAAAGAGGATAACCCTGCATGCGTTATCGGCGTCCGAAATGATTGGATTAACCTGTAAAAACAAAATACCTCGCCGGAGTGTCTAATGCCCTCATAGAGTGGAGGGGTCATAAAAACCTTGCTTTTTTCGTCCGATAACAGGGGTTTCTGCGTTCCGATTCAACATTCCCGCCGGCACACCCAACTGAATACCCTCGGAGTCAGTGAGATGAAAAAAAGGGGGGGGAGCTAAACGGTCAGATGCTTGCAAACAGAGCCACAAGCCGATCCCGGTGCGTCAAATTCAGGCACTAAGAGTGGCTTTTCGGAGTTTGCCGCGACAGCGATCGCATTGGCAGGCATTGACCTGGCGGAGCTTTGAATTGCCAAACAGGGACTTGCTTTCGATCAGTCGGGCGCCCTTGGCCTTCATCTTTCGAAGCGCGACATCTGCTGCCGATTTTTCGCAAGAACCCACTGCATCAACGAGAACGGTTACGGACTTGCCGCGTGTCAGCAGTCCTAAAACCGTGTACAGCACGGATGTCTCGGTTGATCCGCCAATGACAACAAATTCAGACGCTTTGACCTCGGTCAGAATCCGTTCGGCACGAGGTTCATCGAAGGGGTCAATCGTCCGTTTACAGAGAATGATCTGGTCGTTTTTTTGGAGCAAGTCGCGTGAAAGATCTGTTGTGTCGCCGGAGTCGAAAGTACATCTGCGATTACGAAGCGTATAAGGAACCTTGCAGACGCCCGGTGTACCAGAGAGACAAGCACCCCCGTCATGCCCGCTGGGGACATGTCGCTGAACCGTCGAAATGACACGAACCTGATCACGGCGACTCCACGCCATCACACGGCGAATATTTGCCAGAACCCGGCGATGATTACGAACACAGGCCTTGCCGTCGGCCAGAAAGAAGTCTTTCTGCGTGTCCACATCAATTAAAACCCGCTTCTTCTTTAATGTCAGAATCGGTCTTATCATTTGCGCCGCACCACCACTTATCATTAATGGTCTTTTCAGGGCTTCCATGCCGTTACTACGCTACTCGTCCGTGTTTGGTTCTGTTTGTATATGTACTTCGATCCGAAGAATGCTTGACTTAATTACTTTTATCGACAAAATGTTCTGTTCTGCCATCTGAACAACATGATTGTTTCTTTGAGAAAGAACAAATGATATGGAAAAAATCATTAAAGATTATGAAAATATATCCATAAGACCGGAAAGTGTTGCTGGAATGCTCAATTTCGACATTCTTTTCGGACGCTCTGTGCCGGTCGAGATGGAAGTCGGCAGCGGCAAAGGAACATTTCTGCTGGAAGAAGCAAAAGCGTTTCCGGAGAAAAACTTTTTCGGAATTGAGTGGGCAAATAAATATTATAAACTCGCCGTGGACAGAATGGGGCGATGGGACATGGCCAATATACGCATGATGCGAACAGATGCGGCCAGCTTTATCGCCGAGCATATCTCCGACGAGTCCATTGGCGTATTTCATCTGTATTTCCCCGATCCCTGGCCGAAAAAAAAACACAACAAGCGGCGGTTTTTCTGTGATGAAAACCTCACCCAGCTACTTCGGATTCTGAAACCGGACGGAATCATCAATATCGCCACCGACCACGCCGACTACTTCGATCAAATGAGCGCCGTCGCCGAGCGGGCCATTGAGCAGAAAACGGTCAAACAAATCGACTTCGTCCGCCCCGCCGGAGCCGGAGAGAGTGAACTCGTCGGCACAAATTATGAACGAAAATATATGAAAGAAAGCCGCAAGACTTACACGCTTGCTTTGCAGAAATTATGAACAACGGCAAACTAAACCTTGATTCCGCCCAAGCGGTTCTGGATGAACACCGAGAAACACTTGACCGGTTTTCTGAGCTTTTGATCGCCGAAAATCAAAAGTACAACCTGACACGAATCGACTCGCCGGAGCAGGTATGGGTGAGGCATTTCCTCGACTCGCTGGCCGGGCTTTCGGTACTGGATGAATTATCAAAAAAGACAGGGAAACCGTTAAAGATTCTGGACATCGGTTCAGGGGCGGGCTTTCCGGGGTTGGTCTTGGCAATCGTACGCCCCGTATGGCAGGTTACTTCGCTGGAGGCGACGGAGAAGAAAGTGAAATTTCAGAAAATGGTCTGTGATACACTTGGGCTGAAAAATACAACCACCCTGAATGGACGCGCCGAGGCAGTGGCCCATCACGCAGCGTACCGTCAGCGATTTGATGTCGTTACCGCGCGGGCGCTGGCGCCGATGCCGGTACTGGCGGAGTTATCGCTCGGTTTTGTGAAAATCGGCGGCCTTGGCCTCTACTGGAAAGGGCCGTCCGTTAAGGAAGAACTTCAAACCGCACAGGCGGCGATCAAACAGATGGGGGCTAAAATCGAAAATTCGTTGTCGTACACCCTTCAGACAGAGGACGCCAAACCGGCGAAGTTGTCGCTGGTGATATGCAAAAAAGTGAACGCGATGCCGAAACAATATCCACGGGTCTATGGTATCATCAAAAAGAAACCGTTAGCATAAGGAAATAAACAATGGCTGAGAATAAAGCATTTATCGTAGAACTGAATGACGAAAAGGGCTACCAGCGACTCATCCCGGGGGCGCCGACAACGCACGGAATGAAGTCCGGCCGGGTGTATCTGGAACCGGGCGCCGACTGCGGCATACACAGCACCGAGGACAAGGAAGAACAGCTTGTATTTTTATCCGGCTGCGGCATCGCCATCATCGGCGAAGAAGAAATGGTCGTGGGTGCGGGCCGAGTCTGCTATATCCCGCCGCAGACAAAACACAACATCCTAAACACCAGCACCGAACCGCTGGTCTATGTCCTCTCCGTGACGCCGGTACAATAACCAGCTCTTCCCCTGCTAAGGGTAGCATGATCTCTCGCCCCAACCGCACCCCCCACGGCCAGGCACAGCTTGACCGTGCCACCCACAGAGAAATTAATCTTTAATTGTCAGTCCAAATCACCCCAGCCACCCGTTGCCCGCAATAAATAGGTGCGACCGAGACGGTCGCGTTCCCAGCTATTCCCTTTTTAGTTCGATGTGCTTGGCGAAGTTTTTGTCGTCTCGGTCGGGGTGGTCCTGGCGGTAGTGGACGCCGCGGGATTCTTTTCGCTCATTCGCCGCGTAGGCCATTAGTCCGGCTACGGTCAGCATATTCTGGCACTCCCATCCGAACGGTGCGGTGAAAACCTTGTCCATCACATAGCGCTGCCAGAATGTGATGATCTCGGCGGC
>QNBU01000061.1 GCA_003644215.1 Planctomycetota bacterium | reverse complement strand
AAGTCCTGAAGCGTCGGGACCAGCAGGCCGACGCTGATCATCAGTGTCAGCACCACGGTCGCCAGAAAAAAGGACCGAAACAGCTCGCGAAATATGTACCGATGCAGGGTTAAAACCATTTTTTTAGTTCGTAGTTTTTAGTTCGTAGTTCGTAGAATAATGGTATTGTGGCAGAAAACAGACGGTTTGACAACAGAAATCCGGGATTTTTGATTCGGCGCTTTTCCGTGTAGACACGACTCCACACGGCCAAGCACAGCTTGACCGTGCCACACGCACCAAACTCATTCTTCAATTGTCATCCAGACCACCCCGAACGAATCGACTAAAGACCGTTAAAAAGAGGGATCTGACGGCTGTTTTGGAGTCTTCGAGGATCATATAGAGTGCCGGAACCAGAATCAGCGTGATAATGGTCGCAAACAACACACCAAATGCCAATGACACCGCCATCGGGATCAGGAAGCGGGCCTGTAAACTCTTTTCGAGCATCATCGGAACCAGACCGCAGAAAGTTGTCAGCGTTGTCAGCAGGATCGGGCGAAAACGGCGTGTTACCGAATCGCGGATGACCTGTTTTAGGGCGATGCCCTCGGCTCGTTCACGATTGATCAAGTCGATCATAATCAGCGAATCATTGACGACAATGCCCGTCAGGGCAACGATTCCGAATACGGACAAAATGGACAGGTCAAAACCCATCACAATATGGCCGACCAACGCCCCGACCAGCCCAAACGGGATGGCGGACATAATGATCACCGGCTGCATATAACTGCGGAACTGCACCGCCAGCAATCCGAAAATCGCCATCATCGCAATGACGGCGCTGGTACCCAAACTTTTAGCCACATCCTGCTGGTCCCGCTGCTCGCCTTCGAAATCGTAGGACAGGCCGGGGTATTTTTCTTTGATGGCCGGAAGAACGGTTTTTTTTAGATCGGCGACCACCTCATTACCGGTGATAACCGACTGATCGACATCGGCGGTTACGCTCACCACGCGGCGGCGATCGGTGCGGTTGATAGCAGCATAGCCGCGGCCCAGATGCACGGTCGCCACTTCTCTAAACGGAACTTCGGTGCCGTCTTTGAGGCGAATCCGCATATTTTCGACATCCGCCAGCGAAGTGCGTTCGTCCTCGGGATAGCGAACCATCACACGAACATCATCCCGGCCGCGCTGGATGCGCTGGACCTCGTCGCCGTAGAACCCCTGCCGCACCTGTCGGGCCAGATCGGCCCAACTTAAACCCAGTGTTCGGCCGGACTCTTTAAGTGAGAGCTTTAACTCCAGTTTGCCCGCTTCGAAAGTATCCGAAATATCATACACGCCGCTGTATTCAGCGAGAACCTGCTTCATCTCCTCAACGGCCGCCAACAGCATCTCGAAATCGCGATGGCTCATCTCAACATAGATCGCACTGCCGCCGCGGAACAGAGACGAGGTAAATGTCAAATTTGACACGCCGGGAACCTGGCCCACTTCTTCGCGCCACAACGCAGCAATTTCTTCAGATGAGTATTTACCGCCGCGATATTGGCCCTCGAGCAACTGGATGTTGACCTCTGCGGCATGGGCACCGCTATCCGAAGAGGTCGGGGGGCCGCCGGCATCGCCGCGTGTGAAGGGTTGCTGGCCAATATCGGTGGAGATATGCACAAACATCGGCCGCAGCGGCTCGTTTTCTAATCCGACTTTTGATTTGAGCTTTTTCCAGACGGAATGATCGCTGCTTTCCAGGCGTTCGGCTTCGATTCGCTCTTCAATACGCATTGCGGCCGCTTCAATCCGAGCGACCACCTCACGCGTCTGCTCAACGCTGGTTCCCATCGGCATCGACAGCGACGCCCACACATTATCCGACTCGACCTTGGGCAGCAGGGAAAACTTAATGAATCCGGCACTGACATAGCCGATCGCTACGCACAAAACAAGGAACGCACAGGCCACCGTTACATACCGCCATCGCACCGCTAATTGCACAAACAGGGCAAACCTTTTTTCGACAAACGCTTCCAGATGAACACGCACCCATCGCTGGATACGCCCTATCGGCCCTAAGTGTTCGCGTCTGGAGGCAACGGGCCGCCCGCCGGACAGATGCGCCGGCAGGATGAGCAACGCCTCGATCAACGAAAAAACCAGCACCGGGATCACCACCATCGGGATCACGCGGATAAACTTACCGAAAATGCCGTAGATGTAGAGTAGCGGCATAAACGCGAAGATGGTCGTCAGGACAGCCATTGTTACCGGGGCGCACATTTCGCGGGCGCCTTGAATGGCCGCTTCGACGGGTTTCATCCCGCGTTGGCGATATTCAAAGATATTTTCGCCAACAACAATCGCATCGTCCACAACAATACCCAACGCCAGAATAAACGCGAAGAGCGACATCATATTGATCGAGGTGTCCAGATAAGGCATCAGCCAGAAAGCCCCCATAAATGAGATCGGAATGCCCAGTGTTGTCCAGAATGCCAGCCGCAAATCCAGAAACAGTGCCAGCACAATGAAGACAAGCACTAAACCGAACAACGCATTTCTTTTCAGCAATCCAAGGCGCGATTCCAACATCTTGGAACGGTCAAACCAGGTCCCCACAAAGACCCCTTCGGGCAGTGCGTCACGGTTGTCTTCGATGTACTGCTTGACAGTCGCAACCAGATCCAGCAGGTTCTGTGTACCCACTCGATAAACCTGCAACTGCACCGAGCGTTTGCCGTCAAAATAACTTGCATTGTCGGAATCTTCGAAATCGTCCACCACCGTTGCAATGTCCGACAGGTAAACTTTCGTCCCGTCGGGGCGTGTTAAGATAACGACCTTTTCAAACTCCCCGCCGCGATAGCGCTGGCCCTGGGTACGAATCAGGATTTCGCCACCGGTGGTCTTTACAGACCCGCCCGGCAAATCCAGCGAGGCATTCCGTACCGCTTTTGTAACATCGCCAAAACTCAGTCCGTATCGGCGCAGATTCCCCTCTGACACTTCAATCGAGATTTCATACCGGCGAGCACCCGTTACATCGACCTGTGAAATAGTGGGCATCGCCGTCAATTCATCCCGCATCTGCTCGGCCAGCTCCTTCAGTGTCTGTTCAGACGCATCACCATACAGCACCATGGTAATGACATGATTACGCATCGTTTCTTCTTTAATGATCGGTTCTTCGGTCTCGGCGGGGAATGTAATGATGCGGTCCACCGCGGCCTTGACATCGTCCAATACCTCACTGTTATCGGCAAAGTCTTCGATCTCAACCATCACAAAACCCATACCCTCAGTCCCCACTGAACGGATGCGTTTGACGCCGTCTAAGCCCGCAACGGCTTCTTCCACACGAACACACACACCCTCTTCTGACTCAGCAGGCGTAGCCCCCAAATACGGCACTTGAATCGTAATGATATCGACACTCATTTGCGGAAACATCTCGACGATATTCGTTGACAAGCTGATGATACCGCCGACGATAATCAGCAGCATCAGCAGGTTGGCCGCAACATGATTTTGGGCGAACCAGGCCAAAGGACCTTTTTTTTCATTCTGTGCTTCCACGGCTGCTCCTATTGGTTCTCTGCTTCGTCATCAACATGGGTGCGAATGACCATACCGTCGGTAACGGTTCCCAACGCGCTGGTAACGACAAAATCGCCTTCGTTTAGCCCGCTGGAAATATAGGCAAACTCCCTGTCCATCCGAGCGATCTCAACGGGCTGAATGGTTAGTTTTTTTGTTGCGCCGGTTCCCTTGGCCACCCAGACTTCAACGCCTCGGCGGATCGCATAGCGCGGCAGTCGGTAGATATCCTCGACTTCCTTTCCCTGAATATCCACCCGAACAAACACTCCCGGCATCAGCGGCGGACGAGCGGACTCGGTCTTAAACGGATCGGTAACCTGAACGACAACATGTACCATACGGGATTTTGGGTCAATCCGGCCTTCGGTACGAACCAACCGCCCCGGCCATGTATGTTCAGCACCGGCAAATTCAGCAAAAACAGTTACTTTCGCATAGCTGTTATCTCTGTTTTGATTGCTATTGAGCGGCACATTAAACCATGCCAACTCCGCATCCTCCAGCGGCACCATAATCTCAACAATATCTGTACGATAGACCGTTGCGACCGGCATCCCAGCGGTGATAAATTGACCCACATCAATATTCGTCTTCACAACTCGTCCATCAAACGGCATCGTCAGCGTCGTTCGCTCTAAATCGAGTTTCGCCTTAGCCAATCTGGCCCCAGCAGCACTTAACTGGGCCTGTGCATTGCGAATCTGCGGCTCACGAAAAACCAGTATCGATTCCGGCTGCTTGTCGGGATGGAGCTTTTCCCATTCCTGATGGGCGATATCCGCCTCAGCCTTTTCCTGTTCGACTTTGACCTCGGCCTGTGCGACTGCGGCGGCGGCCGCTTTGACGGCCAACGAGTAATCGGTTTGTTCAATCACTACTAATGGCTCATCGGCCTGGAAAAATCCACCGTTGACAAGCTGCCGATGGCACTGCATCACCTTGCCCGATACCTGCGGCACGACCTGAACCTCCATTCGCGGTGTTACCGTCCCAAACCCCTGTACCGTCATTTGCAATGATTCGAGAAACACCTGCATCGCGTTAAGCAACGGAGCCGAGATTTTTTGCGTCTTCTTCTCCGGCGGCTTGCGAAATAAAGACATCATTTTCGCAGCGACTATTGCAACGGCAACAATTACAACGACCAAAACAAGCTGGGTAAGTGATTTTTTCATTTTTTATCATCTCCTGCGGATATTCTTTCTTCAATTCCCCAATCCCCGCCGATGGCGAGGAATAATTCTACGCGGGCCTTCCAGAGATTGCCTTGTGAGAGAGCCAATTCGTTTTCCGCCAGCCGGCGGCGGCGCTCGGTTTCCAGCACCAGCAGAATCTTATCGACCCCCTGCTTATAACGATCAGCCGCAAGCCGTTCGGCGTGCTGGGCCTGTTCAAATCGGTCTGTCAACTGCGTGATTCGTTGCGAGAGTTTCTGCTGTTTGACCAAAGCATCCTCGACCTCGCGCATGGCATTTAGCACCGCAGACGCATAGTGGGCCGCGGATTGACGGGCTGCGGCCTCGG
The DNA here is from genome assembly GCA_003644215.1 of Planctomycetota bacterium. Lineage (GTDB taxonomy): Bacteria > Planctomycetota > Phycisphaerae > Sedimentisphaerales > Anaerohalosphaeraceae > 4572-13. The sequence goes on along the minus strand of QNBU01000061.1, from coordinate 1,923 downwards.
CGGCTTTGACACCCGCTTTTAGGCGACCGCCTTTGAAAACCGGAGCCATAGCATTCAGGATGGCCGCGTAAACCTGATTCTCCGACAAGGTTAAATCGCTAAAATGCTCCGACGCATACCCCCCTGTCGCCGTCAGAGTCAAATCGGGATACATCTGTGCAATACGAACGCCGATGCGTTCGGTTCCGGCCGCCAACCGCATCTCGGCAGAACGAACATCCGGGCGGCGGTCCAGCAAATCCGCCGGCAACCCGGCCGGAATCGGCGACAGTCGGGGAAGTTTCGGAAGCGTTTGCGACAACTCTGTCGTTGTTTCCGGCGCCTGGCCACACAGAACATCCAGTGCGTGCAGGGTTAGAAGAAGTGATTGTTCGACCAGCAATTTCTGGGCTTTGGCATTAGCCAGATTTTCCTTGGCGATATAGACATCCACCGCCGGTGAGAGGCCTCGCTGATAACGACGGTCGATAATTTCCAGTGCTTTTTCCCAATTGGAAATCGTCTGGGCGTTAATTTCAAGCAATCGCTGCTGTGTCGCAATATCAATCCTCGCCTGGATCACTTGGGCCACCACCGTATGGGCCAGTGCCTGCCGGTCGTTCTCGGTGGCAAACAAATCATACTCAGCGGCTCGTTCGGCCCGGCGGAGTTTGCCGAAGACATCAACCGTATAGCTAACAGCCAAATCCAGCGTGTAGCCCTGTGCAATAAAGCTATCACGACCCGCCGGCGTATTGAAAGGCATTTTTTGTCGTGTTCGGTTGAATCCCAGCGAGGCCTCCGGCAGACGGGCGCCATAGGCCTGTGTCAGAAAAGCGTAAGACCGGTCAACCGCTGCCGTTGCGGCGGCCAGATCGGTATTATGCAAAAGCGCCTTTTGGACTAATTCGTCAATGACCGGATCATCGAATCGTTGCCACCAACCGTTGGGTAGATTCGGATCATTGGCATCGGCCCACTGCTCCGGGAGCCAGGAATACTCGCCCATCGAATCGGCGGCCGTTGCGGGTCGCTCATAGTCCGGGCCAACATTACAACCGCCCACAAGCAACGCAACCGTTACCAGTAGTCGTAATATAAATCGCATCAACCGCCCTCCCGCTGGTTTGGGTCGGCATAGCCGCGAATTCCCGCCGCGACAAACCGCACCATATGATCCAGCAAATCGTCAGCGCTTAGGTTTGGCATTGCTTCCTGATAAAACTCCATAAACAAAAACGGATGCAGGATTGCCCCGTCGATGGAAAAGACGATCAGAAGTATCTTATCCGGGTCGATCCCCGGAACCAACTGCATGATGGCCTGGCCAAGTCGCTCAAACAGCCGCCCTTTCATATCCCTAGCGAACAATTCACGGTCGATCTGCTGATTTAGAATCTCACGCACCAGCAGCCGCATCACTTTGCCGCCGGTTTCATTCTCAATCACGCGGCGTATCGGGAGTTCCATCATCGCCCGAAGCAACCCCTCCAACGACACACTTGGCTCAGACATAACCCGTTCAATGATGTCCAGATTCTGCTGAATCATCATCTCGAATTGTCGGCGAAACATTTCGGCGTAAAGTTTGTCTTTGCCGCCAAAATAGTAATTCACCGCCGCGACATTACAGCCCGCCGCCGCCGTCAGTTCACGGACGGATACCCCATCAAAGCCCTTTTCGCAGAAAAGTGCCTCTGCTGCATCAAGAAGGCGGTTTTGAGTGTCTTCTTTTGGCTGCTTTCGCTCAAAATTACATTTTGTCTGCCCCATGCTATACCCTGACTTAGAACAAAAACAATCGTTTCAAACAACAGTATAAAACAATCGTTTTATCTTGTCAAGCGAAAATTCCGAAAGGATTTGGATGTATTGGTATGGAAAAAACCCGCCGGATTCGCTTTGATCGGCAACTCTACAAAACGGATTATAGATTTCGGATTT
>QNBU01000060.1 GCA_003644215.1 Planctomycetota bacterium | reverse complement strand
CCCTCAGTGTTTCCTGACACAGCATACACAAAGCCACCGAAATTTCAACAAAAAAACAAAACCGCAGATTTCGCGGATTAACACAGATTTATGTAAGAGTTCACACTTTAGTATGTTCAGAAAAAGCCCATCGAGCTTTAGTGGGATTTGATAACATTTTAGCCCTTATAAGAAATTCGTGTTAATTCGTGGCTAAATTCCTCAATCTTTAATGTGGACTTCAACATTGTCATCTTCAAAATGAACCTCGACGCCTTCGCGGTAGGCGGATTTGTCTTGTCGCATTTTCCATTGGAGGATGAACAGGCGGATCGAATAGGCAATCGCGGAAAAACCCGCCATGAAGAAGATGGCCGCGGCGATAAACGCGAAAATGTCACGCAGGATAAAGACCAGCATCCCAAAGCCGATCAGAAACAGCCCTGTGATCAGTGACCCTTTGGCCAGACCCTGTGTGGCCTGGCGGAACGGATTGCCGTTCATAAACATTCTAAACATTTCGCACTCCCTTCATTTCAAGAAAAAAGGGCCTCTGGATCAGAGGCCCTTTTTTGTAAGCGTTTATTACATTCCCATTCCACCCATGCCGCCCGGAGGCATTGCGGGGGCTGCATTTTTTTCAGGAATCTCGCTAACCATTGCATCGGTCGTCAGCAGCAGCGACGCGATTGAGGCACCGTTCTGCAATGCGGTCCGCTCGACTTTGGTTGGAACGATTACGCCGAACTTGACCATGTCGCCGTATTTTTTGCTAACAGCTTCGTAGCCAAAGTTAAGTTCTTCGGACTCCAGCACTTTCTGGGCCACGATGGAACCGTCCAGACCAGCATTAGTCGCAATTTGTTTGATCGGAGCCACAATCGCGCGACGCACGATATCGGCGCCAATCTTTTCGTCGCCTTTGCCCTTGACCTTGTCCAGTGCGTTTAGACACTTGAGCATGGCCACGCCGCCGCCCGGCAGGATGCCCTCTTCGACCGCCGCCCGGCACGCGTGCAGTGCATCTTCGACGCGGGCCTTCTTCTCTTTCATTTCCGCTTCAGTCGCGGCACCAACATTGATCTGTGCGACGCCGCCAGCCAACTTAGCCAGTCGTTCCTGCAATTTCTCAATATCGTAATCGCTGGTGGACGCCTCAATCTCGCGCTTAATCTGCTCGATGCGGCCTTTGATGTCGCCGGTCTTGCCGCCGCCTTCGACAATCGTTGTGTTGTCCTTGTCGATGGCGATTCGCTTGGCTGTACCCAGTTGGCTCAGTTCCACATTTTCAAGCTGCAAGCCAAGGTCCTCGAACAGTGCCTGTCCGCCGGTCAATGTTGCCAGGTCGCCCAGCATCGCTTTGCGTCGGTCGCCAAAGCCAGGGGCCTTGACCGCACATACCTGCAAGACACCGCGGAGTTTGTTGACAACCAGCGTGGTCAGCGCCTCGCCCTCGATGTCTTCGGCGATAATCAACAGCGGGCGGCCCTGCTTGGCCACCTTTTCCAGAACCGGTACCAATGACTTAATTGCGCTGATCTTTTTTTCGTGAATCAGGATATACGGCTTGTCCAGAACAGCTTCACTATCTTCCGGCTTGTTGATGAAATGCGGGCTAAGATACCCTTTGTCAAACTGCATCCCTTCGAGCAGTTCAACGGTGGTTTCCAGCGACTGGCCTTCTTCGACGGTAATCACACCGTCCTTGCCAACTTTTTCCATCGCCTTGGCGAGTGTCTTGCCGATCTCAGCATCCTGATTGGCAGAGCAAGTCGCCACCTGCTGAATCTGCTTGCCGGACTCAACGGGCGTACTCATCTTCTGCAATGCGTCAATCAATGCTTCGACGGCCTTATCGATGCCGCGTTTGACCTGCATCGCGTTCGCTCCGGCGGTGATGTTTTTGAGACCTTCTTCAAAAATCGCTTCAGCCAGAATTGTCGCTGTCGTCGTACCGTCACCGGCAACATCACTGGTCTTGGAAGCAACTTCCTTAACCATCTGGGCGCCCATATTTTCATACGAATCTTCCAGTTCAATCTCCTTAGCAACTGATACACCATCTTTGGTAACGGTCGGGCTGCCGAAGGATTTTTCCAAAATCACATTGCGGCCGCACGGGCCGAGTGTTACCTTGACCGCGGCGGCGAGCTTCTTAACGCCTTCACGAATCGCCGCACGGGCTTCTGTATTAAACGCAATCTTTTTTGCTGCCATATCAATAATCTCCTAAATATTTAATCCGCGTAAATCCGCGAAATCCATGGTTTCCTGTTACTCGACGATGGCCAGAATGTCGGACTCGTCCATAATCAGGTAATCTTTATTGCCAACTTTGACCTCGGTTCCGGCATAGCTGGTGAACAAGACTTCCTGACCCTTTTTAACGCTCATTTTGGCCCGGCTGCCGTCATCCAGCTGCTTGCCGTCGCCGACTGAGATGATTTTGCCGCGTTGCGGTTTTTCCTTGGCCGATTCCGGCAGAACGATTCCGCCAGCGGTGATGGCGTCTGCTTCCAGCCGCTGTACGATGACTTTGTCCCCTAATGGTCTGATCTTCATTTTTGTTGCTCTCCTGTTATCAATTTGGTTTCTGAACTTTTAATGACTATAACGAATAAACACCATTTCGCAAATCCCGTGCCACAAGCCACACCCGCTCTTGACAGCAAACCTCTATCTCTTTTTGTGCAAATAGGTTAGCGAAAAAATATGCCGATTTATCACTACCCAAGATGCTCGAAACGGCATATCACCCTACTCCCCGCCCTGCCATGCTGGCAGTAGCAACATCGCGGCGGCGCAAGCCGTTCGATTGCAACACCGACATTTCTCGAAACCCCATCGGGTAGCATCGCTTTCGCTCTGCGAGAAGCGACGCCATCCTGCGAACCCTATTTCCATCCTGATTTTGGCTTGCATTTACGCCTTAACGGGGTATGGTTGTTTCCAATGAAAAATACTTTGATGACAGCGATGTTGACGGCAACTATTCTCGCAACCAGCGGTTGCGGCGAGGGCCTGCGAGGCCAAAGCCGTTCAATTGAGATCGGCGGGCTACTGATCCGCAATCGGACCGCCAGGCCGCTGTATGACATCAAACTGAAAGTCGAGCGAACCGGCACGGTTGTTTCATGCAATTTCATCGTCGCCGGAGGAAACTTTTCGACAGAGTTTCCCCTGAGACGATACCAGGGCAATTCGGTGTGGGTATCCTGGCAGCAAAACGGCCAAAACTTCGCGACAGGTGAGATGTATGCCGAAATTCCAAATGACTTGGATATCGGTTTGCCCGCAGCCGCGGTGGTTGTCATACAGGACAGCGGTGTCGCAATGGTTCAACTGGAACAATAACGAAATGTAGGCAACAGTGGAGCGGCGCGAGCCGCCCGATAGGGTTGCCAGAGATGCCCGCATATTCCTAAAACACAATCGGAGGGCTTGTACCCTCGCTCTTTTGTGTGAACTCCTACGGCATACGATCAGAAATGTTACAAAATAGAAAGGAAGCTACGATGAAAACCACCGTTCAAATTTTTGCGATTTTGGCCCTGATGATAACAACCGGATGCCAAGAATCCGAAAAAGCTCATATCCAAATTCCAATCACCTCGGCCAACTTCAAAACCATCGCCGGGATGCAGTGGATACTTCAACAGATGACCGTTGACGGTGAGGCAATTGAACTGGTTGGCGAAAAACCGTTTATCCAATTTGAGGTCAACGAAAATAAGGTAACCGGCTTCGCATCGATCAACCGGTTTTTCGGCTCGGTAGAAATTGACAGCGATGGTCGCGTTCAGTGGCCCGGCCCATTCGGATCAACCCGCATGGCCGGCCCGCCGGAGCAGATGAAACAGGAAACCGTGTTCCTGAAAACACTGCCAAAAACCAAACGGCTCAACAAGGCCGGAATTAATCTACACGCCGCCAGCGCCGACGGACAAACCGAGTTGATCTTTTATGTCCCGGTAGAGTAATAGGAGCTTCTATTCATGAGTCGGCTCGAACCAGTGCTGGGTTTTCAGGCAGATTTTCACCAGCATCAGCATGAGCGGCACTTCGATCAGCACGCCGACTACCGTGGCCAGGGCCGCGCCGGAGGACAGGCCGAACAGCATAACCGAGGTCGCGATGGCCACCTCAAAATGATTCGATGCGCCGATCATCGCCGAGGGAGCAGCATCGGCATATTTTAGTTTCAGCAACTTACTCAGACCGTAACCCAGTCCAAAGATTAGCACCGTCTGGATAAACAGCGGCACCGCGATCCACAGGATCGTCAGCGGCTTTGAAAGGATGGTTTCGCCCTTAAAACTAAACAGCAGCACCAGCGTAGTCAGCAATGCGATAATCGTAATGGGGGTTAAGATATGAAGAAACTTTTCGTTGAACCACTCTTTTCCCTTATGCGCAATGATCCATTTTCGTGAGATAAAGCCCGCCGCCAGCGGCAGCGCGACATACACGGCAATTGACAAGAGCAATGCCTGCCACGGAACCGGCAACCGACCCACACCCAGCAGGAACCCACCGAGCGGGCCGTACAGCAGCAGCATCGCCAGTGAGTTAATGGCAACCATCACCAGCGTATGCCCGTCATTACCTTTGGCCAGAAACCCCCAGACCAAAACCATCGCCGTACACGGGGCAATCCCCAGCAGAATACATCCGGCCAGGTAGCTTCGCCACAACGGGACTTCGAGCATCTTAACACCGTCAACTTCGACCACTGTACCGTCGCCGTATGCGGCGCCGACTTCGGCCGTTACGCCCAGCGGCAGTTTGACCAGATCAATTTCGTCGGGACCGATAAATCCGAGAAAGAGCGTACCCAGAAAAAAAATCGCAATTGCATACATCGTAAAGGGCTTAACCGCCCAGTTGATAAACAAAGTCAGCCCGACCGGCTTGATACTTTTGCCGGCCTTGAGTACCTCGGCAAAATCGATCTTGACCATAATCGGGTACATCATAAAGAACAGACACACCGCAATCGGGATCGACACAACCGGGGCGCCGTTGACCATCACAGCCATCCCATCCAGCGATTTAGCCACCGACGGTGCGAGTTTACCCATCGCGATTCCGCCGACAATACACAGCCCGATCCAGACAGTCAGATAGCGTTCAAAAATGCTCATGCTCGTTGTATTCAATTTTTCGGATGTGTTCGTTGTCATATTCATTCACCTTTTTGATTCTGTGTTATTGGCGTGCATTCCGTGGTTTTAATTGACCCCGACAGTGTTTCCACAAACGCTTTTATCTCATCTCGCACGCGGCGGTAGCAATTCAAAACCTCTTGTTCACTTTGGGCTTTTTTGGCCAGTTTCGGCGGGTCGTCAAAGCCGACATGGATAACTTTGGTCCTGCCGGTAAATATCGGGCAGTGTTCATTGGCATGTCCACAAACAGTGATAACGAAATCCAACTGAACATCTTTGAACTCCTCGATATGCTTTGACTTGTGGCCGGAAATATCCACGCCCGCCTCAGCCATCACCTTAACCGCAATGGGATTAAGTCCGTGTGTTTCGATGCCCGCTGAATACGGCTCGATAAGATTGCCCTTGAGATAACGACACCACCCCTCGGCCATCTGGCTGCGGCAGGAATTTCCCGTACACAAAAAAAGAATCTTCAATTTCGATTTGTCGTTCATTATAATTTTTGACCTGTTTTTATCATGCTTTCCAGAGCAGGTAGAGGCCGACGAGAATCAAGATGACGCCGAAGGTTTTTCGGATACAGGCGGTGATGTGTGTTTTCTGGTCCCAGTTGAGAAAGGTTTGCAATCGCGCCCCCAACACACCGGCCAGCATAATTACGCCGCAGTGGCCGATACTGTATAGCAAAATCAACAGGACCGAATGGATAAAACCGGTTCCGGCCTTGTCAAATACGACGGCCAATATCGGTGCCATATACGCAAATGTACATGGCCCGACCGCGGTTCCAAAGACAACCCCCAGCACCAATGCACCAACCCAGCCGGAACATGTTTTGGAGGGCATGTTCGGCCCCGACCACGGCAGCGAAATCACCTCCAGCAGAACCAGACCGAACACCATAAATACCGCCGAGACGAGCCAAGTACCCCACGGCCCGATGTCACCCAGCATTCGTCCAAACAATGCAGTGATAAGCCCGATGGCCACAATCGACAAAAAGATGCCCAGCGAAAACAGGATCGATACAGCCATCGCCCGACGGGTACTTAACACAGCCCCGCGGTTAATGTAGGCCACCACCAGCGGGACCGATGCCAGATGACACGGACTCAGCAGGATACTGCCAACGCCCCATGCAAACGCCGCGATCAACGCCAGGCCGCTACCCTGCTCGGCCAAATGTGAAAAAAATGTAAAAAGCCGTTCAATCATAATGATGAGATGGCAACACCAAGCTCTTTCCATTTGGTTAGGATGTCTTCCTTGGGGTAAAAACCGACATGGCGAAAAAGCTCCTTACCCTCACCGTCAAAAAATATCTGCGTCGGAATCGATTTAATGTCATACTGCCTGCTCTTTTCCTCAGCCGCCCATACATCCACAAAGCTCACCGTAAACACCCTTTGTTCAACGCTCAACTCGGCCAGGATCGGTATCATCTTTTTACACGGCCCACACGAATGCGAACCCAGTTCCAGCAAAACCGGCTTGCCTTTGCCGATCACGCTGTCATCAGCCAATCCTGCGGCTATCTGATGCGTTTGCAAACTCTTGAACACCATGACACTGCAAACCGCGACAACCAGCACACCCAAAATCAGATATTTCTTCGTCGTCTCTTTCATAACCAAAACTTTCTAAATTACTGAATCATTTCTTTAATCGCCTCAGCAGTCGGAACCTTGCCGCTGACTTTGACCTGCCCGTCAATCACCAGTGCCGGCGTAACCATCACCCCAAACGCCATAATGTCGCTCAGGTCGGTTACTTTCTCCACCGCCGCATCAATGGCCAGTTCAGCCACGGCTTGCTGCGCATTTTGATAGAGCAGATTGCATTTGGGACAGCCGATCCCAAAAATCTGAATCTTCATCATTTGTCCTTTTTGAAAAATCGGTCATCGGCTTTTGTTTGCGCATCTTTTTTAACCGCATCAATCCAGCCGCAACGGGT
>QNBU01000059.1 GCA_003644215.1 Planctomycetota bacterium | reverse complement strand
GCTTATGTCGGTGATGACCTGATGGATATTCCGCTGGTTCGCAGGGTTGGCTTTGGGGCCGCTGTCGCGAATGCTTCGGATGAATTAAAAAAATATGCTGATTTCATCACGCAGCGCACCGGCGGCGATGGAGCCGTGGCCGAGGTCATTGAACATCTACTGAAAAAAAAGATGAAATGGGAAAAATTGATGGAGCGTTATCGGGTTTAGTTCTTAGTTTATTTTACCATGAAGTTACTGACGGTCATGAAGAAAAAAATATATAAAAAACTTCATGTTCTTCATGGTTATCCTTTCCGGTAGCAAGGGATTTAGTATAGAAAGAGTTTGTTTATATGCGAAAATTAATCATCGGTCTTATTGCGGTTGGGTTTGTGGCGTCGCTGTTTTGGGGCTATGCCCTGATAATGGATGCTAAGCCAATCGAGGTTCGGGATGTGGCAAAGTCGGACAATCTGGATATGCCCGAGTCGAGTGATACGGCTCAGCAGGCAGGCCAGACGGATGTTCGTGTTGCCAGGGCGGCGCGCTATGTGGTTCTGGACCCGGAAACCAAAGAGACCTCGCGCATTTTTGGATTTGAAAAGCTGTTGAATCCGGGCGCAGATACGACCCGTCGGCAGGTCGAAAAGCCGTACATGATTTTTTATGAATCAAATGTCCAATGTCGAATCGATGCGGATATGGGGATGTTTCAGGTCGAAACCTCCGGGTCGAGTTCAACGCCGAAGGACGCGCAGCTCAACGGCAATGTCAAAATTCATATTATTCCCAAGGCCGACAGCCGGATGAGTGAAACCGTCGTCGAAATGGACGACCTTGTATTCAGCAGTGAACGCTCTGAATTTGCCACCGACCGAAAAGTTCACATTAAATCGGATCAGGTGGAATTAATAGGAACCGGTCTGGTCGTTATTTTAGATCCGGCCAGCGGGAGAATCGACTATTTACACATTCGTGATTTGGAAGATATTCAATTGCGGGGGCTGACCGGCGCGAAATCCGGCACAAAAATTGCGGACGCGAAAACAGATACAGCACCGGCGAATTTGACTCCAACTCAACCAATCGATGACGCTTCGGTTCCATCCGAAAAGGCCGGTGAAGCCGAGGCGAAGTTGGTATCACCGTTGAAGTATTATCAGTGCATTCTTGAAGATAATGTTGAAATCATGTATGGCAATGAGATCGTGATCACCGCTGCCGACGCGATAAATATTCAAAATATCCTGTTCTCAAAGCTCGACCAGAGTCCCGAAACCGATGGAACTTCTGAGCAGGCAAAGGACAAGCCCAAGGCAGCGACGAAATCCAGTCAACCGTCAGAACATCCTGTGGAAACAGCACAGAATATCGACTCCAACCAGGATGTTCTCATCAAGTGTGACGGCGGCCTCATTTTGAAACCGATGCAGCACGCCGCCGCAGAGCAGGTATCCGTTGCTCAATTAGCATTATCGAAAAAAAAGGGGGATGCGCCATTACGGATTGCAAAAATTACACCTGATTTGCGGCAAACTCCCACCATTGAAGCGATTAATTTGGCGGGCGGGGTAAATATCGCCACGGAGCCAAATGCGGCGGCAGCACGCACAACGGGCAGTGCTGTCTTGGAATCTGTTTCGGATGAAAATGATTCGCCTCCGGTAAAATTTGAGGCCCGGACGATTGATTATGATTTATTGACGGGTTCTGGCTTGGCGCATGGGCCGGTTCGTTTTACATTTTATCAGACCTCAGACCCCAACAGCACAACGCCAACGAGTCCGATTCCCATAACCGTAATGGCAGACGAAAATGCCCGCTTTATTGCGGATTCTTCTCAAACCATCAAGCAGGCAGTCTTTAACGGCAATGTAATGACCACTCGCAGGTCTCAAATGCCGGACTTTGTGCAAGTGGACAATCTTCACAGCGAGAAACTAACCATCGATCTGGATGAAGTCCAGACCGGTTCGCTTGATGTCAGCGATATCAAAATGACCGAGGGCAAAGTTTATCTTCAATCACAGCGAATACAGCAAGACCGGAAACTCTCAGACATTAAACTTTATTGTACAGAAATTTCTTATGCTCAAGCTGATAATGTGATTTTAGCCGAAGGCCCCGGCAAGATCGAATGGGTGAACAATGAACAGCCGCAAACGACGAATCCAGACGCCAAAAGTCCAATGGATCAGCCCTGTGTGGCAATGGTGGACGGTTTTACGGCAATCCGCTGGGATATGGACAAACAGAGCATCATTGCCGACGGCGATCAGGAGACGATGAAACTGGCCTATTATCCGATTTTAGACGGCCGTATCCAAAAGCAGATATTTGTTTATTCGATGCGGCTCGAAATGAGCTATCTGCCAGATACGGCTGAGGTGGAAAAAGTATTCACTGAGAAACCGATCATCTATGAAGAGTGGAACAGCGATATGACGAAGCGGGAGCATTATATCATTGGCCAGTCGCTGGATTATGATGCGGTAGAGGGTGATGGTTGGATGAAAATTGCCGGTACGCCTGCTGTCCCCTGCAATGTCGATGGAGCGAGAATGCCGGAGGTTTTTGTTCATCCTGTTACCGGCGATATCAAGGCGTCGATTTCGACGAGGCCGGGTATTCTGAGAGGCCGCTAATTGTTGAGAAAAAGTAGCACAGCCATCTTGGCCGTGATTCACGGGTTCCAAGGCCTGTGCCACATTAATCTGGTAATTTCTTCCTGATTTTGGTACAACGATCCGGCATGAAGACAGAAATTCTGAAAATTGCTTCGCCGGACGATATCCAAGCGGTACAAAAAACAGCAAAGTTGCTCGATGAGGGTGCCTTTGTCGCTTTTCCAACGGAAACGGTCTATGGGATCGGCTGCAAGGTTGATGCAGAGTCCTTCGACCGCCTGGATAAAATTAAAGATCGCTCGTCGGGAAAACGCTATACGCTCCACATTGGAAGTCGGGAACAACTCAAAAAATATGTTCCGTCTATGAATGCAAGGGTTCGCAAATTGGTTCAAAATGCTTTCCCTGGTCCGGTTACAGTGGTATTTGAATTGGATGATGAGGCATTGAGGCAAGCGAAAAAAAATCTGCCAAAAAGCACTTTTGAACTGCTTTATACAGACGGAACATTGGGAGTTCGCTATCCTGCTTGTCCGGTTACCTGTGCAATTCTTGCCGCGGCTCAATCTCCTGTCGTTGCCCCCAGTGCAAATCCCGCAGGTTCCGCTCCGGCCGTAACCGCGAAAGAAGTTTTTGGCTATTTTGATGGTAAAATTGAGTGTATTGTGGAAATACCGGATTTCACCGCTGACCTCAAACAGAGCAGTACCGTCGTTAAAATAGGTGGACGAGACATCCAGATACTTCGTGAAGCTGCGGTCTCCGCTTGTCAGATTCGGGCCTGGGCCACAATTCGGGTACTGTTTGTTTGTACCGGCAATACATGCCGCAGCCCCATGGCGGCGGGATTTTGTCGAAAATATTTTTCTGACAATTTGAATTGTCCGGTTGACGAATTAGATCGCTTCGGGTATATAATCGACTCCGCGGGGGTCGCCGCGTGTGAGGGCGTCCCGGCCAGTCGCCATGCAGTCGAAGTCTGTCGGGGTCAGCAAATTGATTTGAGCGGCCATCAAAGTTGCCAGTTGACGCCTGGGGATATCGAGCAGAGCGATGTGATTTTTACGATGAGCCGGAATCATCGGGACAGTATTGTTCAATTGCTTCCGTCGGCCTCTGAGAAGTGTTTTGTATTAGACGACACATCTGATATTTTGGACCCGATAGGGTCAGGTATCGATGTTTACCGGAGTTGTTTTCGGCAAATATGTGACAGTATTATTAAAAAGAAAGAGTTTTATGAAAATAGCCATCGCTAATGACCATCGAGGACACGCTGCAATAGAGCAAATCAAAGCGATTATTTCGCAGTTGGGTTTTGAATGTATCGACTGTTCAACTTCAGGCGATCAACCCGTGGATTATCCGGACACCGCTTATATTGCTTCAAATACGGTTGCTGAAGGGAAAGCTGATCGGGCTATTCTCGTCTGTGGGACGGGCATTGGAATGTCGATTGCGGCCAATAAAGTCAAGGGAATCCGCGCCGCCCTGTGCTACGATGAATTGGCGGCGAAACTTTCACGAGAGCATAATGACGCCAATGTCCTGTGTCTGTCCGGCGACCTGATTGGTTCGGAAGTGATACGGAAAGTTGTGGAGACATGGCTAACGACGGATTTTGTGGCCGGACGCCACTTAAGACGAGTTAAAAAGATTAAGGCCATTGAAAAAGGGAATGACCCGCGAGAAGTAACGACAGAGCGGTAGCTGAAAATCAGAGTTTTGTCTCTTCCGGAATCACCTTATCGAGTTGTGCCTTGATGGACAATCGTTCGGGTATTTCCGGTCTTGTTTTAGTCGTGTCTTGTGATACGATTTCCTGGGTGGTGCAGTTCGTGCCGATATTTCTTAGCTTTTCATATCGATCATTCACTAATTTATCGAGGTCAATTCGCTTGAGCTGGGCCAGTGTCTTCGTGATAAACTGTTCAACTGTATAAACCGTATCGTGGATGTTTCGATGCGCCCCTCCCAGCGGTTCGGGAATAATCGAATCCACCAGCTTGAGTTTGAGCAAATCCTTGCCCGTTAGCTTCAGTGCTTCGGCGGCAACAGGGGCCTGTGTGCCGTCATGCCAGAGAATAGCGGCACACCCTTCCGGCGAGATAACCGAGTAATAAGAGTGTTCAAGAATCGCAACTTTGTCGCCGACGCCGATACCCAAGGCCCCACCGGAACCGCCTTCACCGATGATGACACAGACGACAGGGGTGCGAAGCCGTGACATTTCCATCAGGTTAACGGCGATGGCCTGGGCCTGTCCGCGTTCTTCGGCACCGATTCCCGGATAAGCGCCCGGGGTGTCGATGAGGGCCACGATGGGAAGATTGTATTTTTCCGCGAATTTCATCTTCGCCAGGGCTTTGCGATAGCCCTCCGGGTTGGGGCAGCCGAAATTGCAGGCCACTTTTTCTTTGATATCCTTGCCTTTGTTTTGCCCGATGATCATCACCTTCTGGTGGCCGATCTGCCCCAAAGCGGTTACGATGGCGGGATCGTCACCAAAGCAGCGGTCTCCGTGCAGCTGGCGCACATCTTTGAACATCAGATTTAAGTAATCACCCAAGAGGGGGCGTTGCGGATGGCGTGCCACCTGTACGGTTTGCCAGGGTGTCAGATTTGAGTAAATCTGCTTGAGCAACTCGGTCTGGCGAACCTGAAGTGCGCGGATCTGCTGAGCATTTTGACCCTGCAGGGACTGATCCTGCTGTTTTAGGTCTTCAATCTGCTGGTCGATCGCAGCCACCTCTTCCTCAAACGGAAGATATTGTTTGGTCGTATTGTCTGTTTCGGTTTTTATTTTATCAGTCATTTTTCACACATTTTACAAAAGAGTACATAAAAAAACGGTTCGCTCATAGGCGAATCAGAATTCAACATTACCACTGCATCGAGGCAGACTTACTCTCTTACGAGATATAAGTATAGCAATTTTCCGAGCAAAATGAAAGAAAAAAATTGACACAATGCTCTCTTCAGGGTACTTTCCTATGGTAACAAATGCATTGGATTAGTTTCGTAACCCTTTTCTTATGAAGAAGTTAAATAAAATAAGTGTAATTGGAATGGGCCTGTTGGGTTCCAGCGTAACGCTTTCGGCCAAGCGGGCGTTGGCTCGGACTCGGGTTGTGGGTTACAGCCACCGTGCCTCCACACGCCAAAAAGCACGCCATTATGAGGTCGCCGATAGGATTAGCGATTCTTTGGAGGATGCGGTTGTCGGGGCGGATATGGTGATTTTGGCGACGCCAATCCAGACATTTGAGGGCTATTTTAAGCAAATCACACCCTATCTCGAGGATGGCTGTATTGTAACCGATGTTGGCTCGACGAAGACCCTGCCCCACAAGTGGGCGGCGGCGCATTTGCTGAAAGGGGTTTATGTCGGTTCGCACCCGATTGCCGGTTCGGAAAAACGGGGTGTGGAGTATGCCAGGGATGATCTGCTGGTTAATGCACGGTGTATCCTTACCAAGGTTCGCGGAACTTCCGCAGCGGCGATTGAGGTGTTGGACGATTTTTGGTCAACGCTTGGGTGCAATGTTGAGGTGATGTCTCCGACCGGTCATGACCGTATCTTTGGAATGGTCAGCCACTTGCCGCATATCACCGCGGCGGCGCTGGTCAATAGCGTCAGCCAGCAGAACATCAAGTTCGCCGGACGGGGATTTATTGATACCACTCGCGTTGCTTCGGGGCCGTCGAATGTGTGGACAGATATTTTGATGACCAATTCGGATACCTGCACAGAGGCCATCGGAAAATTGGTCTGTCAGTTACAAACCCTTCAGGCTGCGATTGCCGCCGGAGATGCGCAGAAAGTCAACAAGATATTGGCCCAAGCCAGCCAAAAACGAGCCAAACTGATCCAGCACAAGATCGATCAGAAAGAATTGTTCTGATAAGGCATCGGTGTCTATACAAAAGCGCGGGATCACAAGTTTCCCCGATGATAACGCCAACCTTTCTCGAAAACACAATCGGACTCATTCTCGCCGCCAATCGCTGTTGTGATTGGGTTTGAATTGGGTTTGTTTTTTGTTCGGTCACCAATCTCCAGTTACCAGTAACCAGTTTAGCATTTGCAACGAGGCGTTTCTGCGCAGAGATACAATCACCCTGGCCACCGTCGCTGGCGTTATTTAAGAGTTTCCTGTTAACCTGAACTTTGGATAAGAATCTCTGTTTTTGAACCAATATCAGGGTTCTTATGTTTCGGTGTCCTCGGCCCAAAATGGGTTCGTTTGGTAATTTTCCATTTTTGAGCCAAAAATAGCATTATTATTTCCTACTATTTGGGCATAACAGGTCGCTTCTATCCCGTTATTATTTAACCGAGCCAAAAACCCCATCTTATCAAAGTTCAGGTTATTATATAAGATGTGCCATTATGTGTTTGCGTTTTGCATCGCAAACTTTCTTTATTTCACTTCTTCGGTGTCCACCGCCACGCGCGTTATCTTTCTCGGCGGCAGGTGCAACGCACTGCCGAATGCGTCTTGGGCGGCTTCTTTGACCGCTTCGGACAAGGTCGGATGCGCGAAGATCATTTCCGCCAGATCCTTCGCGGATGC
>QNBU01000058.1 GCA_003644215.1 Planctomycetota bacterium | reverse complement strand
GGACATATAAGTCTGAAATTCTAAGCACGAAATCCGAAACAAATTCTAAAATCAAAATGCCTAAAACTTGTGTTTTCGTGGTTTTTTGTGTCAAAAACACGGTTTTTGGGTGGAAAAGTGTTGCCAATCTTGTCCGAAACGACGCCAAACTGCGCCCAAATGGCGCCAAACTTGTCCCAAACGACACCACTTTTTTCCTTTTTGAACGAATACACACGAATGAACACAAATTAACTACCACGGAATACACGGAAAGACACTGAAAAAATTGGGTTCGATTGGGTTCGTTTTGCATAAAAAGCAACCGCGGATTTTCGCAGATTAAAGATAAAGTATTGTTGGTAACTGACAACTGGTAGCTGTTCACTGCCTTGGCCCCTTCTTTTTTAGTGTATTATACCATAAGTTTGAAAAAAGCCAAACAATTTCTGACCCCTTTTAATTTCTCTCGCCGCCTTGTTCGAGTGTTTGTAAAAGCTCCTTTTTTTGCTTGTCCGAGAGTTTTTGGTCTTCGATCAAAAAGTGCATCAGCGGCCCGAATGCCCCGTCAAAGGCCTGATTGGCCAGTGATTTCAGGGCGTTTTGGCGGGCGTTTTGGCGGGTCAACAGCGGTTCATAGACCGCCGTATTGCCCTTTTTAGTCTCTTTAACGCACTTTTTGTTTACCAGCCGCGTCAGCATCGTCTTGATAGTGGTATAGGCCCAATCGACCTCGTCACCCAAGCGGTCAGCGATCTGCCGGGCGGTTGCGGGCCAGTTTTGCCACAGGGCATTCATAATTTGCCATTGAGCTTCGGTCAGTTTCATACAAGGTTCCTTTCTAATCTTCTACAAATGTAAAAGCAACTCTACTACACTCGTAGAAGGTGTCAAGCGAAAAATTGAAAAACACGAAGTTTTTAGAGAACGGTACAAAGTTCGCGGCAATGTACCGGGGGTTCGAATCCCTCCTCCTCCGCTTTTGATAGACACTGGCAGGCGTTGTGAGTTCCTGTCTTCATTTATCGCTGTGTATGCGGCTATAGTAGTGTCAGCGACAAAAACAACTATGACGGTGGTCAAATTCAAGCGGGGGGCAACTGAGCCATTGCAAATCACCGCTGTTTCTGGTATAAGGCCGCATTATGGATAAGGATGTACTAATTGGTATTATTTTGACCGCCGCCGCTTTATTGACTGTTATTACGATGGCCGTGCTGTCGAGGGCCTCTATTGAGCGTATCGCTTCTGACGGTTGCCGGACTGCGCGCCAAACGCTTAAGGGCAAGAATAATGGCAAGTAGCCCCGACTCTTCTTCCAATCCGACCCCTGAGCTTTCGCGCGAACTGTCGCTCTTTCATGTTACAATGATGGGCCTGGGTATGATGATTGGTGCGGGTGTCTTTCTCGGAATGGGTATATCCATCGGCGAGGCAGGCCCTGGCGGGGTGGTTCTTACTTTTGCCCTCAACGGTCTTCTTGCGATGCTGACCGCGATGAGTTTTGCCGAGTTAAGCTCTGCCATTCCTCGTGCCGGCGGGGCGTATAACTTTGCACGCATCGGCTTTGGCCGAGGCACCAGCTTCCTGGCTGGGTGGATGGAATGGTTCGCCTCCTCGGTCGCCGGCAGCATGTACGCACTGACCTTCGCCATCTACACCGTCCGATTTGTAGGCGAACTCCATTGGCTTGATGGTTTATATAATCTGGCCGGATATGCCCCGGGTTCTGCGGAAGCGGAATCGATCGACGGAATGATTGTGAAAGTGGTTGCCGTTGTTACAGCGATTACCTTTATCTACATCAATTTTCGAGGCGCTTCTGAAACGGGCAAGATCGGCGCTTTCATCACAATGGGTCAGACGCTCTTTGTCGTAACCATTGGCGTTTTCGGTGTGATTGCCGTAATCAAGGACCCGAGTCGTCTTGAAAACTTCACTCCGTTTATGCCCGAAGGATGGTCGAAACTCCTTATTACCATGGGCTTTACCTATGTCGCATTCGAGGGCTACGAGGTCATCGCGCAGGCAGGCGATGAAGCGATAGACCCCCGGCGTAATTTGCCCAAAGCGATGATCTACTCGGTGTGTATTGTAACAACGATCTATATTCTCGTCGCCTTCGCAACCGTTGTTTCGGTCAAAATCGGCACACAAGGCGTTGAAGGTCCCGCATGGCAATGGATCGGCAGTTTTGGCGAAAAGGGTTTTGGTGAAGCCGTCGCCCGGCTGATGCCATTTGGCAATTTCATACTAACGCTCGCTGTTATCTTTTCGTCAACATCGGCACTGAACGCAACGATCTATTCTGCAACACGCGCCTCATACGCCCTTGGCCGCGACAGCATGCTCCCCAAATTCTTCGCCTTTATCCATAAGGCCAAGAACACACCCTACGGGGCACTTCTGGCAACAAGCGTCCTCGTTCTGATTGTTACAACCGTGCTGCCGACAAAAGATGTCGCCTCCAGTGCCAGTATTATGTTTTTGTTCCTGTTTTTTATGGTCAACCTGTGCGTTATCAAGATTCGCCGTTCGATGGCTGACGAGCTGACCTACGGCTTTCTGATGCCGCTGTTTCCACTGCTGCCGATAGTGGCGATTATCTGCCAGGTCATCCTCGCTGTGTGGCTTATTCACATGAGTTTGATCGCCTGGATTATCGCTCCGATATGGATATTGGCCGGGTTGGCGATTTATTGGTTCTATGCGCGATCACGGGCGACGACAACCGAAGACGAGATACTCATCCTTGAGGAACAAAAGCACCACGAAGAACGGCTTGAAGGCAAGTATCCGATCATGGTCGCTGTCGCCAACCCCGCCAACGCAAGCCAGTTGATACAAAGCACCTATCGCTTGTGTGGGGCAAAGAACGCACATGTGGAACTCATCCACATGGTGCAGGTTCCCGACCAGGTCTCGCTACATGACGCAGAAAAATACACCCACCTCGGCAAAGAAGGACTCTTCGAGGTAATGCTCTCGCTGGCACTACACTTTCCGATCAGCACGACGATTCGTTACTGTCGAAATGTCGCTCGCGGAATCGTCTCTGCCATCCGCGAAAAGAAAACAAAAATGCTTGTTCTTGGCTGGCACGGCGCGACTCATCACACACTGTTTAACCTTGGATCAAAGATCGACCCGATCATCGAGCAGTCGCCCTGTAATGTTGTGGTTCTAAAAGGGTGCGGCGGAAATAAGGTTTTCAAAAGCGCCTTGGTCCCAATCGCCGGCGGTCCCAACGGTGCGTTGGCTCTGGAGATCGCCTCGATTCTGACAGCTCCTGATGAAGGAGCGGTAACGGCGTTCAGTGTCGATACCGGCCGGGGTGCGGTTGATTTTGATCAATTTATAGAAGCGAACTCAAAGAAGTTTAATATCCCACGCGAGAACCTGAAGACGAAAACTGTCAAGGCGACATCGGCGATTAAGGCGATCCTTGCCGAAGCAAAGGATTATGACCTTGTTGTGCTGGGGACCACCCATAAGCCGCTGTTGGCTCAGACGGGTCGAATGTCGCTGCCGGAAAAAATCGCCTGCAGAAGCCCCAAACCGGTGGTTATGGTAAAAAGCGACATTGGCGTCCGTTCGTGGATTCGGAGATGGATATAGGGTTGACATGAAAACGGATGATTACATTTTTAGCAAAGAGTCCATCCGAGAATGGATTGCAGACAAGATTGCTGCGACCTTTACGCCGGTGGACCATCGATCCGGCCAGCTGTTAAGTTTTTCATGCATGTTCAATTCGTTATGCGTAACGGACTGGCTGACAGCTCAGGAAAATCCTGTCAAAATGTACTGGTCTTCAAGGGATGCCCATCTGGAAATTGCCGCAATCGGATTCGCGGATACAGTGGACCTGAAAAGAGTCCCTTGTCTGGACGAGGCACTTGCCGAGATTGAAAAGAATCTTGCAAACGGTTCTGTGGATATTCGATACTACGGCGGAATATGTTTTGATATGACGGATTCGGAAGCAGCGGCGTGGGAGGGGTTGGGGCATTATTATTTTTTCGTTCCGAAATTTGAACTTCGGCAGAAAAAGAATCAAAGTGTTTTTTTGTTCAATGTCTTAGCGACGCCGCAGGACGATGTAACCTCAATCACCAATCAATTTCTGGAATCACTGGATAAGCTGTCTTTTGATATTGACGCTCCCACGGCAACGCTGACAGATAAATCCCGTTTGCCATCGGTGCTGCGACGGTCCGACAGACCCAATCAGGATCGTTGGCAGAAGCAAACCCGAGAGATGATCGACCTGATTGAGGCGGGTCGTGTAAAAAAAATTGTGCAGACCCGAATAACCACTCTTGAACTATCAAAAAGACCGGATCCTTTTCGATTGCTTAATTGCGTCAAAAGCCGAAGTATCAACACATACGATTTTTGTTTCCAGATCGACACCGAGCATTCTTTTATAGGATGCAGTCCCGAATGCCTTTACAAAAAAGAAGGGAGCAGCATCTGTAGTGAAGCCCTTGCGGGGACGAATGTCAGGGCGGCTGACCATGAACTGAACAGGCAGCTTCAGAAAGAACTGTTGGAATCACAGAAAGAGATCGAAGAACACGAGTATGTTTTTGAGAACATCAAATCAGAGCTTGAAAAAATCTGCAGCAAAGTGGTGGTGGTTGATAAGAGAGAAGTCCTTCCGTTAAAACAGATTCAACATTTGCGAAGCCGGTTTGCGGGAACTTTGAAAAAGGGTGTTGACAACAGAGATATTCTTTGCGCCCTGCATCCGACGGCGGCTGTAAACGGGTATCCTAAGAAAGCGGCTTTGGCGCTGATTCATCAACACGAGACCTTTTCCAGAGGATGGTATGCCGGGCCGGTTGGCTGGATCGGTCGCGGCCAAAGTGAGTTTGCTGTTGCCATTCGATCGGCACATATTGCCGGCCAACGGGTACAATTGTTTGCCGGAGCAGGTATCGTCGGTGCTTCGGATCCGGGTCGGGAATGGGAAGAAACGGAGATGAAGATGGCTCCTTTCCTCGGCTTATTTGAACCGTCATTGAAATCATAATCGCCGCAATGGCGTATTCGGGAGTTTGAATGCTATGAAAGGCAACTTAAACAGTTTCTGGGCGGAGCTGATCGTGGAGGAACTGATCCGCTGCGGCGTTGATCATTTTTGTATCACGCCTGGCTCCCGATCGACTCCGCTGGTGGTGGCTGCGGCCAGGAATGCGAAAGCACAATGCGTTATTTGTTTTGATGAACGAGTGGCGGGCTTTTATGCGTTGGGATATGCCAAGGCCGCCAATAAACCCGCCGCGGTTATCACCACCTCCGGAACAGCCGTTGCCAATCTTTTACCGGCTGTTACTGAGGCGCATATAGATAAGGTTCCGATGTTTTTAATGACGGCGGATCGGCCGGAGGAACTTGCAGATACAGGAGCCAATCAGACACTCCGGCAGACAGAGATTTTTTCCGGTTTCCTGCGATGGCGTCATTCGCTGCCATGTCCCACTGAAGCATTCGGCCCCGAAGCGGTCTTGACGACAATAGATCAAGCGGTCTTTAGAACCCACTCTCTCGGCGGCGGTCCTGTTCATCTGAACTGTCGGTATCGCGAGCCGTTAGAACCATGCGAACCATATATCGACGAAAAACAGACCGCCAAAATCAATCGCTGGACGGACTCGGGCGATCCATTTACTTCGTATCAGGAAACACGGCTTTGCCTCAATGAGAAAACCCTTGATGATATCCTTGGGGCTATCAAAGGAGAAGAAAGGGGGTTGCTTGTTATTGGCGGCCTTAAAACGAGTGTTGAACGAGAAAAGATTCTGACGCTGGCCAAAAAATTGAGATGGCCGGTTTATGCCGACATTACTTCCGGCCTCCGACTGAGCGCGCCGGCGGCCAGCGGTATCCGCTATTTTGATCAGCAGCGTCTGTCCTCCGAATTCAATCAGGCGGCAAGGCCTTCTGTGGTACTCCATCTTGGCGGACGAACAACCTCTAAACGATTGGATCAGTTTCTCGATGAGTGCCGTCCGGACCCGTATATTGTTGTTCACTCCAGTCCCGACCGCTATGACCGGGTGCATGCTGTAACGATGCGTATTCAGGCGGACCCTGCGCAGGCGGCAGCGGTGATCTCCGGAAAAATTGACACCGGCGCAGAAACACCTTATTTCGGTTTCATGCAAAAAATATCAACACGGACAAACGCCGTTGTAGAACAGATGATAGAGGACGATACACGACTGAGCGAACCGTTTGTTGCCAGGTCTCTTTCAAGGATTGCCCCGGAGGGTTCGTGTGTGTTCCTTTCCAATAGTATGCCGGTGCGCGATATGGACCTGTATGGTGCCAACAATCGGAAAACCGTTTTTTCTGCGGCCAACAGGGGAGTCAGTGGGATCGACGGGGTTCTTTCAACAGCCATTGGACTAACCACTGCCAGAAAAACTCTGACAACCCTTGTGATCGGGGATGTTGCGTTTATGTACGACCTCAATGCCCTTACTCTTCTGAGCCGTCAGGCATTGCCAATTATTGTCGTCGTTATTAATAATCAGGGCGGCGGAATTTTTGATTTTCTGCCAATATCACAATCCCCGGATGTTCTGGAAAAATTCTTTGTCGCCAGGCATGATTTCCAGTTTGCAGGGGTATGCGAAACCTTTAAGATAGATTACTATAAGGCCTGTGAAAAAGACGACTTCATTTCGGTGTATGCCGAGGCCGTCAAAAAACAAACGCCTGCCGTTATTGAAGTGGCTACAGACAGAAAGACGAATCTGGAACTTCGTCGATGTATCAAAAATAAAATCATAGAAACGCTGGAACAATCAATAAAAAGGTGAAATGACGATGAAACCCATCAACTGGCACAAAGCGGGCGACTTTAAGGATATTCAATACCACACAGACAACGGGATCGCGAAGATTACAATCAACCGGCCTGAGACGCGGAATGCCTTTCGCCCGGAAACGGTGATTGAAATGCTGCAAGCCCTTGATGACGCCGAACGAGATAATCAAATCGGCGTTATTATTCTGACCGGGCAGGGAGAGAAAGCATTTTGTTCCGGCGGGGACCAAAAAATCAGGGGCGATTGCGGCTATAAAGATACGCACGGCGGCGAAAGTCTTAATGTTCTCGAGTTTCAACGCCGGATCAGACGATGCCCGAAACCCATTATTGCTATGGTGGCTGGGTACGCTATCGGCGGCGGCCATGTTCTGCATTTGATGTGCGATCTTACG
>QNBU01000057.1 GCA_003644215.1 Planctomycetota bacterium | reverse complement strand
TCGGTTTTAATCAGGTTGTTTCGGCCGGGCGTTTCAAAGGTGAGCATCTTACCTGACGGTGAGAGGATTTTCAGGTCGAGATAAAAACGATTGGGTTCTTCAAGGTATTTGTGTTCAATTTTTTGCAGCTTCCGATGCCATGCAATCGTAACAACCAGCCGCTGTCCTTTTACGCCCTGGATCTGGTACTGATGTGTTTCGTTTTTCCCCATGACATCATAAGCCCAGCCCTTGTTCTGTTGAGAAGGTGTGTTTTGAATAAGTTGGCCCGCTGTCAGAGTTTGATAAGCCCTTAGTGCATCAAGTTTGCCGTAGCCGCTGTCCGGTTTCCATTGGGTGGTTGAATCAGCCGGATTTGTGATGTGGCTGCCGGCATTAAACGGATCTGATGAATTGATAATGACAGCCTTGATGACTTCGGTTTTGTCGTCATTTTGGGCTGGGCTTTTCGCGGCCGCTTCCAGCAGCAGGGCGGCCACTCCGGCTGTATGCGGAACGGCGTAGCTGGTTAGCCCCCGTCCGTTTGCATCCAGGGTGGACCAGTGATCATCGCCGCCGCTGGTTGGTGCGACGAGTCCCTGGGTGGGTGCGGCGATATCCGGTTTTTTGCGGCCGTCGGCAGTGGGGCCTTTGTTGCTGGCTGAGCCGATTTTTGAATAGCCGAGGGCGTTCGGATCATTTTTGACGAGTCCGGCGGTGGTGATGCCGTTATAGATGTCGCCAAACACTGTTACTCGAGGTGATGAGTTTCCCGCCGCGGCGGCAAAGATGACATCGTAGGTTTCGGCGTAATAGTCATATATCTTTGACCAGCCGGAATTGCCGTCGGCAGTGGTGATCTTCTCGGGCAGTTGAATCCCGGTCATAATGACCCGGCAGTTGCTTTTTTTGATCAATGTATCCAATGCCTGTGCGATCTTGCTTGGGTAGAGCTGCTTGTTGGAGAATCGTGCGCTGTGAAGCGACGCCCCCGGAGCGACGCCGATCTGATTCGGATGGGTCGGTGAGCCGACCGACAGGATAATGCCCGCCATGTGGGTATCGTGTGAAGAGCGGGAGAGGCCGGATTCGGTGAAATCATAATTTGTCGCTGCCGAACCGAAGCTCCGCTCAAAAGCGATATGGCCGGCGCGGACATTGCCCGCCGACAACAGGCCGATATTGACCCCGGTTCCGATAACGCCCTTTTGATGGATGGCATACGCATTGACGCCGTGTTCACCGAGGGCCTCTTTTAGGCCGAATGCAGATGAACACAGTACCATGAAGATGAAAAAGAGGGAAATGTGGATATGTCGATTTGTTTTCAACATTGACTTATTGCTCTTTAAAATAATCTGTGTCAATTTTCCTAATTCTGTAGGTATTCTTAATACGACATCGCGATTTATTACAAAATCACACGGAAATCCTAAGCACTGTTGACAATGTACAATTTTTCATATACAGTATTTATCGGACACAGAGCGTTTTTCGTTGAAAAAAACGGGAACTTTCAATCGGGGGGGGTATAATTGGAATTGGAAAGAAACAGGATCAAAAAAGACTTTGAGCGTTGTGATGATGGGTACTCGACCCACAAATTACGATTGGAATAATTTAGAAAGTTAATACTCGTGGCCAAAAAATTATATGTTGGAAATTTAAGCCCCAAAGCGGATGAAGCGACCCTGACGGCGTTGTTTTCAATGTTCGGGGCCGTTGAGAAAGCGTATCTCATCCCCGATAAAGAGACCGGCGAAAGCAAGGGTTATGGATTTGTTGTCATGAGCAATGAGGTCCAGGCCCAGAAAGCCATCAATGCGCTAAATGGAAAAAAGGTCGGCGATTACACCGTCAAAGTTGAAGAGACCAAAGGCAAGGGCTGATAACTGCGAACTACCGAAAGCAAAAACAAACCCAATCAAAGCCAAAAGAATTCATACCTTTCATAATTTTCAATCTGTGAAAATCCGCGAAATCCGTGGTTTCAAAAGAAAGTGATAATAGACAATCAAAAATTATTCGTTTCGGACTTAGACGGGACGCTGTTGCAAACCGATGGGACGCTCTCGGATTACAGCCGCAAGACACTCACCGAACTCCTCGAAGTGGGCATTCATTTTACCGTCGCCAGTGCGCGGGCGTGGGGTGAGATCGTGCCGGTGCTGGGCGATTTACCGTTGCGGTTGCCGGTCATCGCGATCAACGGGGCGTACATTACCGACTATGCCACCGGGAACCATCGGGTGATTAACAATATCGAAAACGACTTCGCCGCGACGATTTACCGACACATTCTTGACGGTCAGTTGCTGCCGTTTATTGTAACCCATAACGGTACTGAGGATTGCCTGTACTGGCAGGAGTTAAGGAACGAGCAGATGCAGTGGTATCACGACATCCTGCATGTCCATAAGGATAAACGCATCCGGCGGATTGAGGATTTAAAACACGCCCTCGCCGAGAAGGTGATCGCCTTCGCGGTCATGGGGCCAAAAGAAGCCGTAGCCGCACTTTCTGAATTATTAGCTGAGGAATGCCCCGGCCTGCTGGAAAACTTCCTGTTTGAAAATCCATACAGCCCCGGCCACTGGTGGCTAACCATCCACGACCAGCGGTCCTGCAAGTCCAAAGCCGTTAAAACACTGGCGGAGATGACAGGCCACGATCTGGAAAATCTGACCGTTTTTGGTGACCACATCAACGACATCAAAATGCTGCAACTCGCCGGAACAGGCGTTACAGTGGCCAATGCCGAGCCAGAGGTCAAAGCCATTGCCGACCAGATCATCGGCTCCAATGAAGACGATGCGGTCGTCAACTATATGCTCCAATTCACTTAGCCGAATCGGATCCTTAAAAGCGATCCTTTTTCCGGCGTAGAGACACAAAGGTTTGCCAGTCTTTCGCTCGCAGGAAGGGATTGAGTTGTTTTTCCTCACCCAGCACAGACGGCACAGTGTAGGGTGGGCCATGCCCACGCTGATTTTGCATTTGTACTTCTGACAATTTTTTCTGTAACGGCTTCTTGCCCGGCTCAAGAGTCATCGCGAACCGCACATTTTCTTCTGTATAATTATGTCCGGGATAAACCAGCGTTTCATCGGCTAAAGCGGCCAATTTTTTCAGCGATTGGAACATTGTTTGCCCGTCGCATTCAAACAGCCGCCCGCACCCGCAAACAAACAGCGTGTCCCCCGTAAACAGCACCGGCTGTGTCAGTGAATCACCGCTGACAAAATAGCACACGCTGGTCGTCGTATGTCCTGGTGTAGCGATGCAGCGGATCGTTACATCCCCCAGCCCCGTTGTATCACCATCGCCCATAACCGTATCCGTCCCGGCAATGCGTTTGTCGTCTGTGCTGATGACCTGGCAGCCAGTTCTTTGTTTCAGTGTGCCGACTCCACCGATATGGTCGGCGTGGTGATGTGTTATGAGGATATGGGTCAGCCGCAATTGCAGCCGCTTTAATGCGTCAAGCACTGGTTTTGCATCGCCGGGGTCCACCGCAAAGCACTGTCCCGGCGAATGCTTGACCAAATAGACATAGTTGTCCCAAAACGCGGCCAGGATCGTAATATTTTTGGCATTCTGCATAGGTTGTTTTATAGCCCAAAAGCATCGATCCGTCAACCAAATCCCTCCTTGCATAGCGAACTGGTAATGACTATAATGGAACAGGTAGCAATGAGAGTTACTGTAAGCGATTCGTTGTCAAACAAGACGAAAGGAGTTTGTGATGCCCGCACCGATAAGTGGAGTTTGTTGTGGCAATTGCGCTTATTACGAACAAAGGGAAGACACCCATGGCGAGTGCCGTCGCTATGCCCCGCACCCCAACCCGGCGACCTATGTCCCCAAAGTTGAATCCGTGGGCCAGATCAAAATAGATGTTCACTGGCCGAAAGTTTACAGCACCAACTGGTGCGGCCAGTTTGCTTCACGACAAAAGGCGACCCAGAAAGCTGATTAATAACCTCGCGATGGAGTGGATGGGTGGCATGCCTTACCGGCGCAGGCGGAAGGTGTGGTTTTATCCGTTTGAATAAGGAAATAAAATGACCCAAAGATTGATTGGAATTATTGGCGGAACGGGTCTGGGCGAGGCACTGGCGGCTCGTCTCGGAAATGTGGTGCTGGAGGATATGGATACGCCTTTTGGCAAACCCAGCGGCCCTGTTCTGATCGGCGAACTGGGTTCGGTTCGTATCGCGTTTTTGGCTCGCCACGGCATTGGCCATCGGTACAATCCCAGCACTGTCCCCTATGCGGCAAACATCTTCGCCCTCAAGAAACTTGGCGTAACCACGCTCATTGCAAGTGCGGCAGTTGGCTCACTGCAAAACGAGATCGAGCCGGGCCATCTGGTACTCGTCGATCAGTTCATTGACAAGACATTTCGCAGACAGAATACATTTTTCGACGCCCTCGGCGCGGTTCATTGTGAGTTCGCCCAGCCGTGCTGCAAACGCCTGCGTGAAAAGCTGATGCTTGCCGCCGAGAAGATCGACGCCGTTACCCATGCCGACGGAACCTATATCTGTATGGAAGGCCCGCAGTTCTCCACCCGTGCCGAATCGCTGATGCATCGAAGCTGGGGTGGCGACCTGATTGGTATGACCGCCATGCCCGAGGCCAAGCTGGCTCGTGAGGCCCAGATGTGCTATGCGCTGGTGGCGCTGGCCAGCGATTATGACTGCTGGCGACAGCACGATGCGGGAGTGGATAAACAGGGCCTGCTTGAAGAGATCATCGGCAATCTCGCTAAAGCAACACAAAACGCTGTCACCTTGATCGAACAACTGATCGAATCCGATTCGCTGCTGTGCGATGACGACTGCGATTGCCGAAAGGCGCTGGAGTTGGCCGTCTGGACTGCTCCGGAAACCATCGACCACAAAACCAAACGCGACCTGGCCCCCTTGTTTGAATAAGCCGGCGGGCGTTCGGTTTACGATCAGTATAAGATTGACAACAGGAGTGCGAAACAGTATCCTCCAATACAGCAAACACTCAACTTTTGTATGATATTTTTAGTTGCACGGATGAAGATGTTGTAAGAGTTCAAGCTTTAGCTTGTTTTTCGTTTTTTTTGGGAGCAAATAGATGATTTTAGTAACCGGCGGAGCGGGTTTTATCGGCTCGGCAATTGTGGCCGAACTAAACGCCAGAGGCATTGACGATATTCTGATTGTGGATATTCTCGGCAAGGATGAGCGGTGGAAGAATCTGCGAAACTTGTCCTATACGGACTATATGGAAGCGGAGGATTTTTCCGAGATGGTTTCCGACACCGATCTGCGGATCGATCTGGAGGCGATCATCCACATGGGCGCCTGTTCGGACACCACCGAGACGGATTGCTCGTATCTGGTGCGGAACAATTATGAATTTTCCAAGCTGCTGGCCGGTTGGGCGATGGAACTGGACGCGCGGTTTATCTATGCCTCCAGTGCCGCGACCTATGGCGACGGCGAAAAGGGCTTTGCCGATGATGAGGATGCGATCGAAACGCTTATGCCGCTAAATATGTACGGCTACAGCAAGCAGATGTTCGACCTGTGGTGCAAACGGCAGGGATTATTGGACCGTTTCGTCGGCATTAA
The DNA here is from genome assembly GCA_003644215.1 of Planctomycetota bacterium. Lineage (GTDB taxonomy): Bacteria > Planctomycetota > Phycisphaerae > Sedimentisphaerales > Anaerohalosphaeraceae > 4572-13. The sequence goes on along the minus strand of QNBU01000057.1, from coordinate 1,640 downwards.
GTATTTCAATGTCTTCGGCCCAAACGAGTACCACAAGGCCTCGATGCGAAGCTTTGTGATACCGGCATTCGAGCAGATCAATGAAACCGGCAAGGTCAAGCTGTTTAAGTCGAATCGGCCCGATTATAACGATGGCGAGCAACTGCGGGACTTTGTCTATGTCAAAGACGCGGTCGATATGACCCTGTTTTTCCTCGAAAACCAGGATGTTGGCGGCATTTTCAATGTCGGTACCGGAACGGCGCGGAACTGGAACGATCTGGCCAAAGCGACCTTCGCCGCGATGGGCCAAGAGCCGAACATCGAATATATCGATATGCCCGGCCATTTGCAGGGCAAATACCAGTACTTCACCCAAGCCATAACAGACAAACTCCGAGCCGCCGGCTACGACAAACCCACCACAACATTAGAGGATGCCGTAACAGACTATGTCCAAAACTACCTGATGAAAGAAGCATATCTGGGGGCTTGAGACGAAGGTTTATATATACCCCCACCCAAAAAAAGTTTTTTGAGAAATGGTTAAATTCGACAAATCAAAAATTGAAAAATCATTAGTCTGGCTAATTTTATCAGGAACAGCCCTGTTTTTTGGTTTTTTAACAATTCCGGAATGGCTGAAAGCCCTTGATATTGATAAATGGGTCGAAACGCCATGTACCGTTATTGAGAGTCGTGTTGAGGAAGAGGGAAGCAGTGATTGGGCGGATTTGTTTGTTGTTCGTTATCAGTATCAATGGGACAGTGAGACGCTTGAAAGTAATTGCTATCGCGTGGAATATGACGGCGGTTCATACGAAACAGAACCAAACGAATTAACGGCGTCATATCCGACCGGCAGCATAGTGCCATGTTATGTTAATCCTGAAAATCCAACGCAAGCGGTTCTTGAAAAGGAAAGCGTCTATGCGATCTTTTCGTTATTTTTACCCCTTGCCTTGCTGATTGTCAGTATTTCCAATTTGATTACTATATGGCATCCGGCAACGGTTGCGCGGTTGCAAGAGTCCCCGCAGACAACTTCGGGGTTTTTCTTGCGATTTTTATGGAAGCTCATTAAATGGGGTGCCTATGTCATCGGATTTTTGTTATTTGCGGCAGTAGGTATCTGGGGAATTGTCGGCTTGGGGCTTGTCTTATTTTTATTTTTCGGTTTTCCATACTTAGCTGGTACCACTTTTTGGGAGCAATTAAAAAGTGTCGGCAATGAACTTACGAAGATCGATCTTGAAAAAGGAACGATTGGTAACATTAGTAGCAGAAAAACAAAACTTTATTGGTGGGAAATCGGTATTATCCTGCTGGCGGTAATCGCATTTATTTGGGTCATGAGTTTTTATCTTAAGTACAATGCGGAATTTGAACTATGGTCGATTTTCGGTATTATTTTTACGAGTATATGGTTTGGCGGAGTGTTTCTGATTTTAACAGCGGCGTTGTTGATAGGGATCCGTACAATTTTGCAGAAAAGAAAAGTCCTGAACAAAAAAATAAATACTTCTGTGAAAATCGGAAGCTCTTTTTCTATTATGGGTGCTGTGAAACTTGCTGTTGGAATTTTGTGTTTTATCGGCTTTGCGGGCTTTTTAGCAGGTTTTGTTTGTGCGTTTATGACAATGTCTGACAAACCAATGGTT
>QNBU01000056.1 GCA_003644215.1 Planctomycetota bacterium | reverse complement strand
CCGCTAAACATCAACATACCGCTCTCAAGCAAATATGTCAACAGATTCCTGCTATGGCTCAACAACGATTCAGCTTGCTGCCCACTGTATTGACCGGGCCAATCATGTCGAGGTTACGGCAAAGGTACTCTGTTCGATGTTGGTAGCAGACACGATCGAACTGTCTGCAAATGCCGAACTGACCGTAAACCCTAATTACCCGGTTTCTGAGTAAACATATCCAGCAGGGCGTAAAGCCATTCGGTAGTTTGTGGGATATTGTCATAGCCGTTGCGGATTTGTTCAGGCGTGTTGATATAGGGGTTGTCAATAAGTTCATCGCCGCAGTGGGTGAGCATCTTTTCAATGCTTTCTTGTGAATACTCCAAGTGAAACTGCAACGCCAGTACGAGATCACCATACCGAAACGCCTGATTTTCACAAACCCCGCTGGAGGCCAGACCAACCGCCCCCGGCGGCAGCGAAAAGGTATCGCCGTGCCAGTGGAAGACCATCATTTCCGGTGGCAGCATCGAGAATACCTTTGATTGTGCGGCCTGCGGCGTTAATCGAATCCGATGCCAGCCGATCTCCTTGTGGTCGTTTGGAAAGACCTCGCCGCCCAAAACATCGGCGATCAACTGAGCGCCCAAACAGACGCCGATGACTTTCTTGTCCGCGTCGATGGCCTGCCGGATAAAATCTTTCTCACTCGCCAGCCACAGATACCGGTCATGCTCATCGACATTCATCGCCCCGCCCATGATCGCCAGCATATCAAACGATTCAATTGCGGGCATCGCCTCGTCACGATACAGATGGGTATATGTTAACGCATGTCCACGCAAATTGGCCCACTCGCCGATGTTGGCAGCATCCTCAAACGGAACATGGGTCAGGCAGAGTATTCTCATCGTTGGAAACTCTCGATTGTACCCCCGCAGACCAGTTCATCGGAGGCGTTGTAGAGGACTAATTTTTGCCCGCCGCTGGGAGCGAACTGCGGCTCGTCAAAACAAACCGCCAAAGTTTCCGCATCCGCCTCTATGATTTCGCATGGGCGTGTCGGGCCATAGGAGCGCAGCTTACCGAACAATTTCTGTCCTTTTTGCATTTGTTCGGGAATCAGCACATTGACCTCGCTGGCACCGATGACAGGGTAGCTGATCTCGTCGCGGGTTCCGAGCGTAACGGTGTTGTCCGCCGCGTCAATACGGGCCACATACACCGGCTCGCCTGCGGCATAGCCCAGACCCCGCCGTTGGCCGAGTGTGTAATGGGCGACGCCCTTATGCGTGCCGATGATGTTACCGTCGATGTCCAGCAGGTCGCCCGTGTTTTGACCGTCGGCCAGAGCATTGCGGTAATCGCCCTCACCGGCGAAGCACAACTCCATGCTTTCGGGTTTTTCCGCTACACCGATACCGATACTCCGCGCGATATCGCGAACCTCATCCTTAGTCAATTTCGCCAACGGCAGGACAAAGTGCGGCAATCGATACGCCGGAATCCCGTACAGAAAATAGCTCTGATCCTTGGCATGGTTGCGGCCGCGTTTGAGTCGGGTTTGGTGTTCTGTATGCAAAACTTCGGCGTAGTGGCCGGTGGCGAGGTATTTAATGCCAAGCTTTTTTTGGACCAAATCCCAGATGAGCATAAACTTCAGAAAGGTATTGCAATCGGCACACGGGTTTGGCGTCCGGCCCCGGCGGTATTCAGCCCGAAAGCGGTCGATAATCAGCTCATTGAACGGAGCGGTAACATCGACAAAATAATGCGGCAGGTTCATTTGCCCGCACACATACGCCGCATCGGCGCCGCAGCAGCCGCGTTTGTCCGTCCGGCACGCCACGGGAATCCGCATCGTTACACCCAGCACATCCCACCCCTGCTCACGCAAAAGGTGCGCAGCAACGCTGCTGTCCACCCCGCCGCTCATCATCACCGCGATCTGCCGCGACGAATCATTAACCGGCGACCACGGAGCCGTATTCGACGAAACAAGTTCGAGTTTGTAATTGTTCATCTTCATCACAGTAATAATAGCAGAAATCTGATTTTTGTGCTATACAGTAAATTGTCTGGAAATTGGGGCAGAAATCGGCTATAATGCAATGCGTTGTATCGGAAATCGGATTTTGTGAAAGGTTGATTATGCCGGAAATTTGCAGGTTTTTTGGTATTGTAATCGCTGTTTTTTATAATGAACATAATCCACCCCATTTCCATGCGCGGTATGGCGGCGAAAAAGCCAGTATCAGCATTAAGGATTTGTGTGTCATGGAGGGTTCATTATCGCCGCGGGCGTTGGGGCTTGTTATGGAATGGGCGACACAACATAAACAGGAATTATTGCATAGCTGGGAGCAGGCGAGAAATAATCAACAACCAGACAAAATTGAACCGCTGGCATGAGGTTTTAAGATGTATTACGACTTAAAAGAAATCAAAGTACTGGACGGCCATAAGCTTTTTGTGAAGTTTGAGGATCAAAAGCAGGGTGTTGTTGATCTGAGCGGCATTATTAACAAAGGTGGCGTTTTCACCCAACTCAAAGAGCGTAAACAATTCGAGCAGGCCTATATCGACCCGGACTGGGGCGTCCTCTGCTGGCCCGGCGACATTGATATCGCCCCCGAAACACTCTATGAATCTGCCAGGCAAATTCAAACAAATTAGTTTGAACTTACGAAATCAGTTTTAATGCTTTCTCAAGTACAAATTCAACCGTATCATCTTCGGCAATATCGATCCAGTTGACATTGCTGAAGGTCTTGAACCAGGTGCGCTGGCTTTTGGCGAAGCGGCGGGTGTTGATTTTGATGCGCTCAACGGTTTCGTCCAGTTCCATCTCGCCATTGAAGTGCGCGATCATCTCGGCATAGCCAATCGCTGCTGCGGCTTGTTTGCTCAGCGGTTTATCCTCGGCCAGCAAGGCGGCAACTTCATCCCGCAATCCGGCCTCTATCATCCGCCTGATACGGGCGTTGATTCGTTTGCTTTCAGTTTCCTTATCCCGCCGCAGTCCGATGACCAGCCAGTCATTAGCCGGTTGGGCGGCTTCCCACTGCTTCTGAAAACTGCTGATCGGCTTTCCCGTTAGTTCATAGACCTCCAATGCGCGGACGATGCGTTTTTCGTCGTTGGGATGAATCCGCTCGGCGGCGGCCGGGTCAATCTGTTGCAATCTCTGATGCAATGGGGCCAATCCTAATTCTTCCACCTCGTCTTTTAGGCGATTGCGAATTGTTTCATCAGTCCCGGGCCCATCGAACAGACCCAACAGCATGGCCTTGATATACATCGCCGTACCGCCGACGGCAACAACGGGTTTGCCGCGACCCTGAATATCCGATACAGTTTTTTCTGTCAGGTCAAGAAACTTATCCACGCTGAACGATTCGCTCGGTTCGACGACATCGATCAGGCGATAGGAAATCAATTTTTGCTTCTCGGCAGGCGGCTTGGCCGTGCCGATGTCCATCCGCCGATAGACTTTCATCGAATCGACGCTGATTATTTCGGCGTTGATTGTCTTGGCAAGTCCAAATGCCAATGCGCTTTTGCCGGAGGCGGTAACACCGAGAATCAGGATTTTCTTGGCATTGTTTTGCATATTTGTAACAGTCGTTTCCATAAAATGTTAGCCAAACGCAGGTGTGGTGTTAGAGTTCAAGCTTTAGCTTGTTTTGGGCTTATGACACACTAAAGTGTGAACTCTTACCACACATTCCGAATATGTGGCTAAAATACCAATTTCCTTAATTTATTGTCAATTTGCTCTGAAGCAGGTATAATAGCACAGCTTTTAAGGAAAATCCAGACACGGTTATACTCAATGAAAATTGACTCAATTAAAAAACGCGAACAATCCTCTTCTTTGAAGTCGGCCCTGGCGGTTAAGGCGGCTTTGGTTGAGCGGGTTCTGGCTGATCTGTTCGACCGGCAGACCGAGATCCCGCCCCGTCTCAAAGAGGCGATGCAGTACATGATGACCGGCGGCGGCAAACGCATCCGGGCAGCGTTGGTAATGTGGGCCTGTGAGGTTGTCGCCGGAAAGCTCAACCGTGATGCGCAGGTCGCCGCGGCGGTGGTCGAGATGGTGCATACCTATTCGCTGATCCACGATGATCTGCCGGCGATGGACGATGATGATATGCGTCGCGGCAAGCCGAGCTGTCATAAGCAATTTGACGAGGCGACCGCGATCCTGGCTGGCGATGCGTTGCTGACGCTGGCATTTGAGATACTCTCGGTTGAGGTTGAGGATTCCGACAAGGCCGTTCGGATGATACGCACACTGAGCGAGGCGGCCGGGCCAAGCGGGATGATCGCCGGGCAGGCGGCGGACATGGACGGCCCGCATGTCAATGGCTCGATGGAACGATTGCAGTATATCCATATGAATAAGACAGCGGAAATGTTTGCCGCTTCGACCGCGATGGGAGCCATCGCTGGCGGGGCAGACGAAGAACAGCTTGCCGCGATGATTGAATACGGAATGAAGATCGGTCTGGGATTCCAGATCGCCGATGACCTGCTGGACATCACCGCCAGTACGGACCAGCTTGGCAAAACCGCCGGAAAAGATGCTGAACAGGGCAAGCTGACCTATCCGGCTCTGGTCGGCGTGGAAAAATCTCGCGAGATATTCGAAAAACTCACCTGCGAGGCGGTCTGTGCCTTGCAAATCTTCGGCGACGAAGCCGAAACCCTCCGCCAGTTGGCAATGGAATTGCTCAACCGCACAAAATAAAGTAGCTCAGGCGTCCCTGCCTGAGATCACGGCCGGGATGGCCGTGCCACGGTCAATGCGGCGTTGTCGTCTTACTTTCGTTTATTTTGGTTTCGGAATTGGCGCGGGGTCAGGCCTGTGGTCTGCTTGAAGACGCGGGTGAAGTAGCTCTGGTTGTTGTAACCCACCTCGTAACAGATCCGCGTACAGTTGTTATCCGTTGTCAACAGCATCCGCTTGGCGTGGTTGATGCGAATGTTTGTCAGGTAGTCCACGATAGTTACACCCATCTGCTCACGAAACAAATGGGCCAGCCGCGACACACTCAAGTGGACGGCTTTGGCGATATCCGGCAGTGTCAACGGGTGTTCATAGTTGTACTGCATAAACTCGAGGGCGGGCTTGAGCTGCTGCATCTTTCTGGCGTCCTGCGATGTGTAAACGCTTTCGATAAACTCATCGAGTGCATGACTGATCCAGACGCAGATATCCTCCTGGGTATCAATGGTCAGCACCTTGTTGATATAGCCCAGATTCTTGTTGAGCAGGATGTTGATATCGACTCCGCCCATCGCGGCCGCCCGGCTCAGCACGCTCAACAGTTCCACCAGCCGTGCCTTAAGCAGGTTGATGTTGCCGGGATTGTTGAACAGAATTCGACCCAGCAGGGAATTGAGGATTTCTTTGGCCCCGGTGCGGTCGCCGATCTTGACCTTGGCGATGAGTTGGCATTCCAGTTCGTAGGGATAGGTCTCGGTTGCATCCAGTAGCTTTGTTTCCTGAATGACCTCGCTGATGCGGGACTGCTGCATCGACCGTTGCCGTCGCCATTGAATAACCTGCGGGTCCAGGTCGGTATTCTGGTAGAACAGGATATACAAAAACTCCGCCGCTTCGTGAATCCGGCGGGCAGAGACCACGGGCAGTTGCCGCAAGGCGTCGTGTATATCAGCGGCCCCGAAGCGAAGGCCCCGAAGTCGTTTTTGAACATCCGATTCGAGGTCCTCATCAAACGGCTCCCAGACAGATTTGCCGAAAAACAGCCCCCCCAGCGGCAGATTGCCATCCATAACGGGTACACAGCCCAAAACGATTCCCGCATGGCAGACGGTGATATAGGGCTGGCCGGTCTCAATTGAGATGTTCAAGCTGCGCAGCCGATCTTGCCGGCATCGATGAAGGCCCGTTTTGGATGTTCGGATGCGTTTGCAAAACGCCGGATGGCACTTAGGTGAACAGAATGAACGGATTTCCTGCCCGCCAATGTCCGTCATCTCCAGCGACATCTGAAAGTTCCGCATGAAAGCGGTTTCCACCTTTTTGCATTGCTCTTTTGAAAAAAGGTCTTTTATTTGGATGCCAGTTGTCGTTTTCTTGCTCATATTGCAATCACCACAATAGTACCGTAAAATAGTAGTGTATGAATTCCCGAAAAGGGTAGCAAGATAATTATATTGAAAAAACCTTTTTTACAGATCTTTAAATAATTTAAAACTGGAATTGAATCCTCCTGATAAGTCCCTTATAATAACCTGCTTATGAAACATGAATCGAAACATTCCGTTGGTATCGTTCAGACGCAGACGGTTCGGGTTGTTGAGTCAGATGCCCCGCTGCGCCTTAAGTGCGGCAAGGATCTTGGGCCTATTGATGTTGCCTACGAAACCTATGGCCAGCTCAATGAGCAAAAGGACAATGCCGTTTTGATCTGCCATGCGCTCAGCGGCAATGCTCATGTGGCCGGTTATCACAGCGCCGCCGACAGCAAACCCGGCTGGTGGGATGTGATGATCGGTCCGGGGAAGTTTATTGACACCCATAAATACTTCGTCATCTGCTCCAATTTTCTTGGCGGCTGCAGCGGTACGACCGGCCCCTCTGATGTAAATCCCGCTACGGGTAAGCCGTATGGTCTGGACTTTCCGATTATCACCATTGAAGATACGGTTCTCGTGCAGAAGCGATTACTCGATAAACTCGGCATCGGTCATTTACTAGCCGTTGTTGGCGGCTCGATGGGTGGGATGCAGGCCTTGCAATGGTCGATTTCCTATCCGGAGTTTGTGGATGCCGTTGTTTGTGCCGCGTCAACTGTCCGATTGAATGCCCAGTCCATCGCGTTTGACGCCGTCGGACGCAATGCGATCCTGGCTGACCCGCATTTTGACAAGGGGCAGTACTATGGCCATGAATTGCCCAACCGGGGCCTGGCTATTGCCCGGATGATTGGACACATTACCTACCTGTCGGAAGAATCGATGCGACAGAAGTTTGGGCGACAGCTTCAGGCCGCCGATAAATATAATTACGACTTCAATTCTGAATTTTCCGTCGAGACCTATCTGGACTACCAGGGACAGGCATTTATCGAACGCTTTGACGCGAATTGTTACCTGTACCTGTCGCGTGCATCGGACCTGTTCGATTTCGCCGAGCACGGGACGACGATGGAGGTGGCGGCGAGAAGTATCCAGACGGACCGGATTCTCATTATCGGCGCCAAGTCCGATTTCCTGTTCAGAAT
>QNBU01000055.1 GCA_003644215.1 Planctomycetota bacterium | reverse complement strand
CGCCTCGTCCTCTTCGTTCTCAACATTAAAGCGAGCCAGCCGGATCGTCGCACAGCTTAAAAAGACGATGGCGGCGACCCAGATAAATCGCTCAAAAAAATCACCCAGCACCATCTCGGCGGACCCCACGAGTTGGCGGTGATGATACAATAGCAGGTTCAGCATTAAAAACGCCGGCGCTGCGCCAAAACTGATCTCGTCGCACATCGAATCAAGCTGGCCGCCGAAGCTGGAGGTTGTTTTGCTGATTCGTGCCACACGCCCATCCAGCGTATCGGCGATCATCGCGTAAAAAATCATCGTTGCCGCCAAGCCATAATAGTCCGGCCCCTTAGCCGCCAGGCCAATGGCAATAAATCCGCAAATCCCATTGATGAGTGTAATCATTGACGGCAGCATCGCAACCGTCCGCAGTCGATGCGGCCGTCTGCGAAAAAATTGCCGCCTCTGAGTTTTTGATTTATCAGGAATTAACATTATTTTTCAGTCCACAGATTACACTGATTTTCACAGATTTCTTAAATATATTTTAATCCAACAAGCCCTAAATTGCTACTTATCCGGCAGCATTGAACCCTTCGTGAAACACCACCTGGCCCTGAGTCCTGTTTTCACCAAACGGCAGCGCAAGAAAGTACTCTTGGGGAACTCCTTCGAAAAGCAATTCCGGTAGATTCTTGAAACCGAATTGTTCATAGTACTTCGGATCACCCACCAGAACGCAGCCTTTTGCGCCGGCTTCTTTCAGCAACCTCAGGCCTTTATGAATCAGTGATTTACCGATCCCCTGTCTCTGGTGGTCCGGCCGTACTGAGACAGGCCCCAGACCATACCACCCGCAACTTTGGCCGGAAATCGTTACCGGAGAAAACGCGATATGCCCTACCACTATTCCCTCAATGTCCGCCACCAGGGAAACGGTCAGGGCTTGGGCTGCTCGCAATGCATTGATAATAAACTGCTCGGTGTGATTGCCGTATTGGCAATTTTTAAAAGCAGCAATGGTCACTTCTGTTATTGCTTCACGATCCGACTGCTTCTCATTTCTGATAATCATTGCGGACTCCGATTTACTCCAGGGCTTTATCATATTCTTTGATTATGTCGGATCTAAATGTTTTTATCGTATATCATTTGTGTTCACTCGTGGTTCTTTTGTGAATATCTTGCCAAAATTGTTAAGCCCGCCTTGACCTTGTCGCCAACGGTTGCGGTGCATTCCAAGCTGTCCCGAACCGGCACGAACAGTTCTGTACACGAGCCGAATTTAATCATACCAAACTTCTCGCCGCCAGCCAATGCCTGGTCGGTTTTTGCTTCACAGACGATTCGCCGGGCAATCGCGCCGGATATTTGCCGCACCAGTAGCCGGTCTTTCGGCTCGTCGGTGCGGAACATCTCAATCTCGTTGGCCTCGTTGAGCTTGCTGCATTTGGAACTGCGGGCATCCAGAAATTTGCCCGGTTTATAGGTAACTGTCCCTATTTTAGATGCACATGGTGTACGGTTGATATGGACATTGAAGATGCTTAAAAATATCTCAATCCGCAACACTGGCCCGTCGAAGCCGGGGTAACTGTCCAGTGTCTCAACAACCGCAACCGTTCCGTCTGCTGGCGACAGCAGCAGATTCGCATCCTGAACAATGGCCCGGTTCGGATCCCGAAAGAATGAAAACACCCACACCAGCACGATCAACAAAATCACTTCCGGCAGCCAAATCGCCAGAAACGAACGCGCCGGACAGGAACATTCGCAGGCCGTCCTGCGGGAAAGCAGAAACCAGCCGACCATAACGGTCATTATAATGGCCGGAAATACCGCCACCTGCGGCAGGCCATATCGTGTCAATGGTATCCTCATAGTCAGACAGGATACGCGATTGAAGGTGTAAAATCAAGCGGCAATAACACACTCGCAGACCATAGGCCGAAACACATGGCAAAGTGTCTACAAAACACACTGACGGAAAAATCATAATTTTTACTTGATATAACCCTTGAAATGTCGTCTAATGCCGGTATAGTATCGTGTTTTTCGCGGGTGTAGCTCAGTGGTAGAGCGTCACGTTGCCAACGTGAATGTCGTGGGTTCGAATCTCATCACCCGCTCTTATTAAAGCCCCTGGAAAGGCGAATGCGGCAAGAATTGCCGGGGTTTCGTCTGTATCATGGGTAGCCCTTATGGTAGATTGAAGTTTTGACATAGCTTTTGCGAGTTATCGACTCAAAGTAGTTTGGCACAGGTCGCATAAGCGTTTGAATACTCGATAGCGAGTTTTGGATGCTTTTGGTCGTCGAATTGTTTTCGTCGGCTGTTTTTATTTTGTAAGCAATTGAAAAACAAGAAGTTAGGAGTCTGGCAATGGCTGATAAAGAGACCCAACCAGTCGAAGAAACCAAAGAAGAGAGTAAAAATATCATCGCGGTCAGCGATGCCGGCCCCTGTAAGAAAAAGGTCGAGATCGAAATTCCCGCTGAGGTCATCCATGGAAAACTGGATGAAAAGTACAAAGAATTGCGAAGAGATGCGGTTGTTCCCGGTTTCCGTAAAGGCCGCACCCCGATCCGCCTGCTGGAAAAGCGGTTCGGCACGGATATCACCCAGCAGGTTAAGCTGGAACTAATGGCCACGGCCAGCGAAGAAGCAATCAAAGACAATGACATCGATTCGCTGCGAGATCCCGATATTGACCACGAAGAAATCGAACTGCCCGAAGACGGTCCGCTAAAGTTTGAATTTGAGGTGGAAGTGCGACCGGAATTCGATTTACCAGAATTGGAAAGCATCGCTGTCGAGAAAACCAAGGTTGAAGCCACTGATGACCGCGTCAACGAAGAATTGGCCGCTCTGCAAAAACGGGCCGGCGTATGGACGCCAAAAGAAACCGGCGGCGCTGCCGAAGGCGATCAGGTCATCGCCGATGTCGTGCTGGTAACTGAGGGAGCCGCCGACCATGACAAGCGGGAAAACATCGAGATTGCGGTTCGCGAAAATGGTTTTGTCGCTGGTATTGCTGTTGACGGGCTTGATAAACTGCTCAAAGACGCCAAGGGCGGCGATGAAAAGAAAATCACCGTCGATGTACCGGCAACCTATTTCAACGAAGATTACAGAGGCAAAAAGGTTGAGGTAACCCTCTCGGTCAAAGAAGTCAAGCGAATGGAGCCGGCTGAACTCAATGACGAATTCTTCAAGCGGCTCAATGTCGACGATGTTGATGATTTGAAAGACAATCTCCGCGAACAGATAAGCCAGCAGGCCGAGCGACAGGTACGAGCCGCCATGAGCGAACAGATTTACACTTATCTGAAAGAGAAAACGACATTGGACCTGCCGGAAAGCGTTGTCGCCGAGCAGTCATCGTCTATTCTGCAGCGACAGTACTCGAATATGGTGATGCAGGGTATGGCCAAAGAGCAGGTCGATGAGCAAATGGATCAGCTCCGTGCCAGCTCAGAAGAGCAGGCCGCCGAGCAACTCAAACTGTACTTTGTGATGGACAAAATCGCCGATAAGCTGGAAGTCGAGGTCAGCGAAGAAGAGATCAACGGGCATATCGCCTATGTTGCCGCGACACGGGGCCGCCGTCCGGAAAAGATGCGGGAAGAATTGGCCCGTGACGGGTCGCTGGCACAGTTTGCCCTGCAGGTGCGAGAGGAGAAATGTATCGAAAAGCTCCTCGAAAAAGCCGCCGTTACCGAAGTAGAGCCGAAAAAGCCCGCCGCTAAGAAAAAAACAGCGAAAAAGAAAACAACCAGGAAAAAAGAGGCCGACAAAGACGATTCTGAAGCCAAAAAGCCCATCGCTAAGAAAAAGACGGCGAAAAAGAAAACCGCCAAGAAAAAGGACGAATAGAACTTTCGTCGCGTTCAATGACATCCAGCACAGGCCGCTGATTGCAAAATCAGCGGCCTTTTTTTACAGACAAACGGTTGCCGGAGGCGCCATTTGTGCTAAACTGAACGGATGCCGTATCGACACACTCCAAAAAATGGCTTTGTACTTCTGCTTGTGCTGGTGATTGCGATTCTGATGCTGCTGTATTTTCTGCAGATCAATACGCTGTTTGCCCCCGGATTGCCGAGTGAATCTGTCGGGATTGAAGGCCGCCCGTGGGCGCTGGCCGAATTACTGATCCCTGGCGGCGAAGATGTTAAGCTGCCCGGCCGCGGCAAACTGAAACTGGACATCCCGTTCACCATCACCGCCCCGGTCAGGCGGAATGACGCCGAGCGAGGCGAAATTGTTATCGCGTTCAATACCGACGGTCGTATTCGTGCAAACTGGCGATGCGACTATGAACAGGCGGGGGCGATTTATTGTGTTGACGCGCCAATAAGCGGTAACATTCACACTAAACGAACCTACCGGGACGAAAGCGGCAAAGACAAGGGCCGCCTGTTCTTTATCGCAAAGGGTCGCTACATGAAAACACCCGCTGGCGAAACTGACGGTGGCGGCGAAAAAGGAACTTGCTGGCTGACCGGATGGATCGGCCCGGATCGCGGTATCCAGGGCTTTATAACACTGACCCAAAATCAGCAGTGGGCCGCCGTCTATGCTTTTGAGAAGTCCCAATAGGGCATAACCAGGCCTAAAATCGCTTTGTGATTTAATTCGCTTGATTCAGTCGCGACGCAGAAGTACAATCGACTCGCAAATTGAAACCGTGTTTTGATTAGGGGAAATAAAATGAACCATCGGATAGTGTCTCCCGTGATGCTGTTGGTCGGTATTGTTATCGGCACGGGTGTCGGAATGCTGATCTCTAAGCCAACGATCGATAAGGGCCAAACCGAACGCGATCAATTACTGACGCAAATGCAGATGGCAAAGGCCGAATCTGAAGAAACCATCCAGAGGGCCGCGACAAAGATTGCCCGAAACGAAAACGAACTTGCGCGAGTGAAGAATTTGCTCATACGGACAGACGCGGAATTGAAAAAAGTCCGGGCAGAACTCCAAGGTATCAAGACACCCATGCAAGGCACAACAGCACCCGAAGTTGTCATCACAACGCCAACCGCCACCACTTCAACATCGCCCACGGTTGACTATACGATCAAAGACGGCGACAGTTTCTGGAAGATCGCCCTGGAACAACTCGGCGACGGACTACGCTATACAGAAATCCTGAAACTCAACCCTGATATCCCAGAAAACCAGTCCCTGACCATCGGTATGAAAATAAAAATCCCGGCAGAGTAAAGTAACCACGGATTTTTTACTTTGAAGATAGTTCAGTTTTTTGGGGCCTTGCGGCCCATATATAAAAACCCAGTACCGCAACATATCCAGCGATACCGTACAGCAGACCAAAAATTCGCTTTTGTGTCCAGCCCATCTCATGAATGTACTGGACCAGCCAGAAAAACGGGATGGTCAGCAGGCATATCAAAAACGAACACAAAACCGTCAGCCCAAGAGCAAATATCCAGTGCCGCAACCTTGAACACCGGATACAAAACCGCCGCACGAGGGTCATATAAGGTAAGCTCATTACTGTGAACACCGTAAACCAGAAATACCATTTGCCGATGGTCGGCTGGTCCAGCGTAAAACCCGCGTGAATGCGATTCCACGGATCGCCGAAAAGTTGACCGCTAAGGGCATAAATAAATGTACCCAAAAACCGTTCCGGCCCCAACATCCAAATTAGCGCCGCCAGCGGAAATCCTGCGACAACAGCGGTAATAATAATGCCTAACATCGGCTTCAATGAAATGTGGCAGCTCTTTTTTTTGCAGTCGTCCATTCTCTTTTCCTTAATCAATCCGCCAGCACAGCCCAGTCGAGATTTTGGGCGTGACTTTGGGATATGCCGGAGAGGATGTACTTGACCTGGCCGAACGAAATACTTCGGTCGCAGCGCAGACGGACGGTTTTGTCATCGGGTTTATGTTTGGTAAGGTAATCATTAATCGCCGAAATAATCAGCGCTTTCATATCCTTGCCTTTAACGGAGGCGAGTTTTTCCGAACCGACCGCACAAACAAATCCCTGCCGCTCATCGGGCATCACCGTAATTGTCAGGGGGTGTATTTCTTCTGTATCTTTGGCTTGAGCGGTTTTGATCTCGCCGGGAACGCTGACCTTATACTGCTCGGCCACGATGAACTGGGCCACCAGCATAAAAAAGATGATTAGCAGAAACACCACATCGATGATCGGTGTCATGTCGAAAGTTTCCGCTTCAAACAAGGGTTTATATTTAAGTGGCCGCATTTTTTTAGACAGAATTATTTTACCGTGAAGTACATAAAGAGCATGAAGTTGCTTTTATATATTTTTTCTTCGTGTTTCTTCGTGTTCATTCGTGGTTCCATTGTCCGTTGGTCCGGTATTTGGAACGTCAAAAATACGCCCCAGGAGAGAGTCGGTTTCGATGGCCGCCTCGCTGATAAACGCCTCGATCCGTGTCTGGAACATCCCATAGAAAAATAACGCCGGAATGCCCACCAGCAGACCCCAGAGCGTCGTAACCAAGGCCACAGAAATCGCATCGGCCAGCAGTTCATATCGCGGGCCTTCGCCACCCTGACCCAGCAGATTAAACGCCCGAATCATCCCGAAGACCGTGCCGAACAGGCCGACCATCGGAGCCACCGAGCCAATGATCTGACACCACTGCGTCTTTCGCATCAGCCGCAAGCCCCGCTCCTGCAATGCCTCGGCGGCAATCTGTCGTGCAGACTCGGCCGAGCCGCCAAGCTGGCGTTTCTGGTCAATCGATCGCAAGACCGCACGGCTAACGAGATCCGTCTGGCTCGCCAAACGGGCAAACAAGGAATCGACGCCGTGCCGCATCGCATGAGTGGCAATGTCGCTACTCACCCCCGGCGGCAGCAAACGACTGCGACGGATGCTGACCAGCAGATCAACCGCTAAGTAAACCGTCATAATCGACATCGGAAGCAAAACAAACCAAACAATCGGCCCGCCAGCGGTAAAGAACTGCTCAAAAAATGTCCCCTCCGCATTAGCCACCGACCCTTGGGCAAAAGCTCCACAGGAACAGAGAAGAAATAAAATTGGCAAGAGACGACTGTTTTGAATTTTAATCATTTGGATTTAGAGTTTGTTTCGGATTTAGAGATTAGAATTTAAGATTCAGCATTATCAGCACAAGTTTTATAAAGCAAAGCGTTATCAATATCAAGTAAATCTAAGCAATACTACAGTATTAGTTGATTTCGATAAATGCGCCGCTGGTGTTTTGGGCGAGGTGTTTTAGCATTTGGCGATCTTGCGGTTGGGGGG
>QNBU01000054.1 GCA_003644215.1 Planctomycetota bacterium | reverse complement strand
GAATCTGGGACATGGTATCATTGAAGATGGTGAATTAGAGGCCTCTCTTGCCGATCTTGACCTTGAGATTTATGACCCGGATGATTATGACAATGCCATAACCACAAAGTTTTCAGCTATTGATAACCTTGAAAAATTCGACCTACTACTAACAAAAACGGGGGATTATCTCATCAAGGTTGTTAATCAATCCGGCAACGAATCCGCTGATTACGCCATAGCGTTTGAACTGCTGGAACCGCTTGAAGCGGATTATAATACGGATTATGTCGTCAATGGTCTGGACTTTTCGAAATTGTCTGCTGAGTGGCTCAATACGCTTAACCTGAACGACTTATTAATTCTCGCCCAAGAATGGTTGACTTACGATCCCAAATATTACAGCCCGTAAGCATCATCCCAGAAACAACCGCCCTGTTTGATAGACTGCCAGTGTTAGGATATAGGCCAATGCGGTTAGGCCGAAGTATTGGAAGGCGGCCCATTTCCATGCGCCGGACTCTCGCCGCATAATCGCGACGGTTGCGATGCACGGAGCGGAAATCAGGCAGAACAGCATCACACAAAACCCCTGCAGCGGCGTATAATCCTCCTGTAAATGCCCCTGAAGCGCTTCGAGTCCTTCTTCGCTGTCGCCCAGTGAATAGATAATTGAAAGCTGCGAGACAAACACTTCCTTGGCCATGGAAGCCCCGATCAGGGCGGTTCCGATCTTCCAGTCGAAACCCAGCGGTTTCAACGCCGGCTCAATCGCCTTTCCAATATGGCCCGCGACAGAAGACTGTAAAGCAATGCTTTGCTGCTGCAATTCATCCAGCCCGGCCAATCGCTGGGCCGCTGGTTTGGGATAGCTAATCGCCGCCCAGAGGACAATCGAAATCATCAGGATCACGGTGCCTGCTTTTTTTAGATACACCCACCCGCGATCCCACATATGAATGGAAAGGCCCTTAAATGTCGGCATACGGTACGGCGGCAGTTCCATCACAAACGGAACCGTCTCACCTTTCAAAATCGTCTTACGCAGTATTTGGATGCACACAATCGCCAGAACAATCCCGATAAAATAAATCAGCAGCATCATCGGCCCTCTCAAGTGTGGCGGGAAAAACGCCGCGACAAACAGCGCGTAAATCGCAATCCTCGCCCCACAGCTCATCAGCGGAATCACCAGCATCGTCGCCAGACGATTGCGGCGGTTTTCCAGAATTCGCGTGGCCATAATCGCCGGAACCGAACACCCAAATCCGATCAGCATCGGGATAAAACTTTTTCCGTGCAGGCCGATCTTGTGCATAATACGATCCATCACAAACGCCGCACGGGCCATATAGCCGGTGTCTTCGAGAATCGCGATCCCCAAAAACAGCAGCAGGATATTCGGCAGAAAAATCACCACCCCGCCGACACCGCCGATGACGCCATCGACCACCAAAGACCGCAAAGCAAGTAGTGTATCCTGCGGCCAACTGTTGTAAATCGCCGCACCCAGCCAACCAAAAAAACCTTCCAGCCAGCCCATCGGATACTGGCCAACCTTAAATGTCGAATAAAAAACAGCGAACATCAACACCGTAAAAATCGGTAATCCAAGATAACGATTCGTCAAAACGGTATCAATCAGATCGCTGATGTCATGACGGGACTGCACGGTATCTTTGATCGTTTCCTGACAGGCACCGGAAATAAACCCATAGCGGCGACCGGCAATGGCAATGTCCGCATGATCGCCAAGGACGACTTTTAAGTGTTGGCGGCTGGCTTCGACCTGCTGGCGGACGGACGCTTCTTTGATCCAGTCCCGCACCTCGGCATCCCCTTCGAGCAACTTCAATGCAACCCAGCGAATCGGGTATTTCTCCGGAAAAACTCGCTCCTGCCCGCGCAGCAGCTTTTCGATCTTACTCAGTTCTTCTTCAATCTCATGGCCATAGTGGAGTGTCAGCACATTGGTATGGGCCTGCGTCGCTGTTTCGACAATCGCCTCCAGCAACTCATCGACGCCCTTTCGCTTGCTGGCCACCATGGGCACGATCTGCGCCCCAAGCAGTTTCTCCAGTTGCGCCAAATCAAACTTCAGCCCTCGGCCCTCGGCCACATCGCTCATATTAAACGCCAGCACCAGCGGCACCTGCATCTCCATCAACTGGGTCGCCAGATACAGATTTCGCTCGATATTGGATGCATCCAATACATCAACCACCACATCGGGATGCGACTCGAAAATGAAATGCCGCGCAACCAATTCTTCCGTCGAATACGCGGTCAAACTGTAGGTTCCGGGCAGATCGACAACATTCAACTCATACTCACGGTAGCGAAAGCTGCCCTCTTTTTTCTCAACGGTTACACCGGGATAATTAGCCACGCGATGCCTCGCACCCGTTAAGCCATTAAAGACGGTTGTCTTGCCGCTATTGGGATTGCCCGCAAGGGCAACGGTCAGCTTTTGAATGGGTTTTGAAGATGCCACAGATAACTCCGAATAGAGATGCAATCACCGAATCAGATTTCAACGACAAATACTTTATGGCTCATACCCCGACCCAAAATGACCTTGGAGCTTTTTACATTAATAATGATTTGACCGGCCCCATCATTTCGAACAACACGAATCTGAACATCCGCCAGCAGCCCCATTGCCGCCAGGCGATTCTTTAGACCGCTGCCCGCTTCGATCGTAACGATCCGAACCGCCGTACCGGCCCCAATTTTATCCAAAGGTTTTATATTCATCTTTTCCATCTACGAACTCCGAACCACAAACTACGAACTGGTCCTTTTCCAGCATTGTTGAAACTGTTTGGTAATATCCTGTCCGTCATCCTGCCTTTTGGAAACGAACTCAACAAATGCCATCAGCCGAGCCGTGATCTCCGGCCCCAACGAATGCTCGGCACGGCACGCCGCGGCCTGAGCCGTTGATGCTTCGGCCCCCAGAATATCCTCAAAAAACCGGGTCAGAATTTCATGCCGGCCCGCAACCCGGCGGGCCGTCTGCCAGCCTTTTTCGGTGAGCGTCGCATAGCCATACGGCTTATAGTGGACCAATTTCTTTTCGGACAGCGTTTTTAGCGCCCCGGTAACCGACGCGCGAGAGACCTTCATACGCTCGGCAATGTCCTTACTGCGAGCAACCTCCTGCCCGGCGGTAAGATGGTAAATCGCCTCCAGATAATCCTCTAAAGAAGCACTTAATTTTCCAGCAACCTTTGCGGCCATACATTTCCTAACAAGTTAATCGCCCTTAATATAGTTAGTTAGCCCTAACTTTTCAAGCATAAAACCTGACAATCTAAAAAATGAGCGGCTAATTGGGTTTGTTTTTTCTATGACAGGATTGAGGCATGAGGCCTTAGTCTTGAGGTAAAAAGAAGTTAGCATGATTTTGCTCAGTTTGAAATTGGGTTTGTTTTGCGTTTTTTTACTTTGCCGCAGAGGCGACAGAGAATCACCGAGATTTTATTTTTCGTATTCAGTTTTCAAAGAGGCCGGTGAACAGTCGATTTTAACGCAACACCCACAAGCTTCGCTTGAAGGTGCCACCCGTTGCCAGCTTAAAATGCTTCATCTGTCATTGTTAAACTGGTTACGGCCGGAACCGGCGGAGGGGAAAAATTGTCCCTCTGTATTACGCGCAGACCTGCGCATTTTGGTCGAAATGGCGAAGGAGTTTTATTCCGCGTGGGTACGACCGGCCCGACGAAAAAAACAGACTCAATTTCACCTTCAGATTTCGCTTTACTCACACGCTGTATTCGACGATAATATCCCCACTGCAGCACCAACGACAAAGGTTTGAATTTGAGGATTTTACGATGTGTGGAATAGTCGCGTATTTTGGTAAAAAAGAAGCTCAGTCAATTCTCATCGAGGGCCTCAGGCGGCTGGAATATCGGGGCTATGACTCCGCCGGCGTTGCCCTACTTGAAGATGGAGCGTTCGATCTCCATAAAACCTGCGGCCGCATTGCGAATCTGGAGGGGATCGTCCCTGAACCAAGTTCACAAGCCACTGTCGGCATCGGCCATACCCGCTGGGCCACGCACGGAAAACCAACGACCCCCAATGCACATCCGCATATTGACTGCACCGGCAAAATTGCCTTGGTTCATAACGGCATTATCGAAAATTATGCCATCTTAAAAAAATGGCTCATCAAAGAAGGATGTACATTCAAAAGCGAGACCGACACCGAAGTCGTCGCCAATCTAATCGGCTATTTTTACGAGAAGAATCTCTCCCGTGACGGAGAGAGTACGCCGCAAAGCAATAACCGCTTTGAGTGGGCCGTCCAGCAGGCCCTCAACGAAATACACGGAACCTACGGCCTTGCCGTCCTGTGTCTGGATTGCCCGGATGTGATGATCGGCGTCAAAAACGGCAGCCCGCTTATCCTCGGCGTCGGCGAAAATGAGTTTATCATTGCTTCGGACGCTTCGGCGATTATCGAGCATACTTCACAGGCGGTCTATCTGTCTGACGGCGAAATGGTCTGCATCCGTAAAGACGGCTTTGTTACAAAGACCATCGCTGACAAAGAAGTACAAAAAGAACTGAAAGAAATCGAAATCTCGCTCGACCAGATCGAGTTAGAGGGTTTCGACCATTACATGCAAAAGGAAATTGCCGAACAGCCGCAGGTTCTCGAGACCTGCCTCAACGGCCGCGTCGATGTCAAGAATGGTCGTGTTGTCCTCGGCGGCATCCAGGATCAACTGCGGGACCTGACACGAACAAAACGCATTATTCTGGCCGCATGCGGCACGGCCTGGCACGCGGGGTTGGTGGGCGAATTTCTGTTTGAACAGTTGGCGAGAATACCCGCCGAAGTTGAATACGCCAGTGAGTTTCGTTATCGCAACCCGATTGTAAATGAAGGGACGATTTTTATCGCCATCAGCCAGTCCGGCGAAACGGCTGATACGCTGGCCGCAGTGGAACAGGCCAAAGAACGCGGCGCTACAGTACTGGGCGTTGTCAATGTGGTCGGCTCGACCATCGCTCGAACGACCGACGCCGGCGTGTATCTGCGTGTGGGGCCGGAAATCGGCGTCGCCAGCACCAAGGCATTTACCGCACAGGTCGCCGTGCTGACGATGTTGGCCATTGAATTGGGCCGCAGGCGACACCTCAGCGCGGATATTGCACAATCTCTCTTAAAGGAATTGACGGAAATCCCGAAAAAGGTGGATCGCATCCTGACCCAGAACGAACAGATCAAGCAGATTGCTCAGGCGAATATCGACAAGGACAACTGGCTGTTTCTGGGACGCGGATTAAACTATCCGGTCGCACTCGAAGGCGCATTGAAGCTAAAGGAAATCAGCTATATCCATGCCGAGGGCATGCCGGCGGCGGAAATGAAACACGGCCCGATTGCACTCATCACTGACCACATGCCGGCGGTGTTTATCGCCACCCAATCCTCACAATACGAAAAGGTTATCGGCAATATCGAAGAAGTTCGTGCCCGCGGCGGAAAAACAATCGTCGTTGCCACCGAAGGGGACGAGCATATTAAACAGTACGCCGATCACTTGATTACCGTACCAGACACGGTTGAACAGCTTCAACCGCTGCTGACCGTCGTTCCGCTGCAAATGCTGGCCTACCACGCCGCCGTTTTACGCGGCCACGATGTCGATAAACCCCGAAATCTCGCCAAAAGCGTTACGGTGGAATAACATCAATCGCGGCACGGCTATCCTGGCCGTGATTGACAGGGTTGCACCTGGCGGGCTGGAAGCCTGTGCCACACAGGACACCGTGTTATTTTCTGGATGAAGGACTGCGGCGGACGGCTTTTTTGGTTTTGCTCTCTTTTTTGTGGGTCGCTGTTGAGGTTCCCTCTAAGACCTTTATTGCTTTCTTGACATCGGCGACTTTTAAGACACCTGTCGTTCTGCCGCCCCGCGCTCCGGCGGTGCAGTAGGCATAGGATATGTTAATATGGGCCTTGGAGAGTTTTTCGGCGGCGTCCGCAAAGGCCCCTGCCTTATTCGGCAGGTTAATACACAACACCTGCGACTCGCTGAATTGCATATTCATCTGCTGTAAGATGTTACGAATCTTTGCCGCCTTCGTACCCACAAGCCGCATCACCCCATGCTCAACAGAGTCCATCATTGTCATCGCAACGATGTTTACCTTTTCGTGAGCCAACACATTCAAAAATTGAGATAATACACCGGGCTTGTTGACCATAAAGATTGAAAATTGTGTGTCTAAATGCATGGCTGTATCCTTTCCAAAAGAGTTGAGAACGATCCGAATTGCCAAAGCCCCCGCTTACAGCAGGATTCGGATAATTTGTCGTATTACGATCTCTGCAACGCCGAAAGCGCCGCTTCGGTATTCTCATGAAATTCGAATAATTTGTCCAGATGTGTGATGCGAAAGACCCGCGTCAATTGAGGATTGATCCCACTGATCAGCAATGTGCCGCCTTTGTCTTTTATCCGCCGCCAGATGTCCACCAGCAAACCAAGCATCTGAGAAGAGAAAAAGGAAACATTTGAAAAATCGACCACTATATCGCAGATGTCCCCGTCCCGGATTAAACCGCGAAGTGTTTCAGCGACTTTTTCAACCTCCCCAATACCGCCAATGGACGCCTGCTTAAAAGAGACAACAAAAACACCGTCTTCTTCGCTGACGGCCAACATTTCGGTATTATGGGTCTCGTTCAAAAAAAACTCCTTTAACAGTCAATTTTACCCGTACAGGATAACAGAAAACGCCCTTCTTGTCAATTCAATTCTGATCCGAAAGGATTATTTCACTTTCCAACAGGCCGCCAAGTGCTTATCGGAGTCGCCTTTTGGCAGCAGCGTCTGAAGCCGCTGCTTGCACCGATCCTCGGCCAGCGGACATCGTGGGTGGAACGGACACCCTGACGGCGGATTGGATGGACTGGGAACCTCCCCGCCCAGAACAATTCGCTGTTTATCTTTATTTGGCACTGGTTCCGGGATAGCACTAAGCAGTGCCTGGGTATAAGGATGCACGGGATTGGCATACAACGAATCCCGATCCGCATATTCAACAATCCGTCCCAAATACATCACCGCCACGAAATCGCTGATATGCTCGACCACCGCCAGGTCATGAGCAATAAATAAATAGGTCAGGTTCATCTGCCCCTGCAAATCCTGAAGCAAATTGATGATCTGCGATTGAATCGAAACATCCAGCGCGCTGACCGGCTCATCACAAATAATGAACTTCGGCTCAAGTGCCAATGCCCGGGCAATGCCGATTCGT
>QNBU01000053.1 GCA_003644215.1 Planctomycetota bacterium | reverse complement strand
TCTGACACAGGGCGTAACCTTAAAGTTGATCGGCGACAGCAACGACTATCTTGGCAAGGGACTTTGCGGCGGCAAAATCATCGTTGAAACACCGCCCGGATCACCCTTTCTGGCCCATGAAAACATCATCGGCGGCAACACCCTGCTCTATGGCGCCACACGCGGTGAGGCCTTTATCAACGGGATGGCCGGCGAGCGGTTCTGTGTTCGCAACAGCGGCGCCACAGCGGTTGTCGAAGGTGTTGGCGACCATGGATGTGAATATATGACCGGCGGACGGGTCGTCGTTTTGGGCCAAACTGGCTGTAACTTCGCAGCGGGTATGAGCGGTGGAATTGCTTATATCCTTGATGAACATCAACTGTTCGATACGTTGTGTAACCTCGACATGGTGGATCTGGAGAGTGTCTGGAAAAAAGACGACAAGGAACTGCTCTATGGCCTCATTCAAAAACATGAAAAGCTAACCCGAAGTTCTCGCGCACGACAAATCCTGGACGCCTGGCCGGATATGGTCGGACGGTTTGTTAAAGTCATCCCCATTGATTACCGTAAGGCCCTGGAACGGATGCGAGCAGAAGAAGATCGAGACACAGATATGACCCCGGCAACCGAGGAGGTGTTCTATGGCTAAAACAAAGGGTTTTCTTGACTATCAACGACAGTCTCCTTCCTACCGTCCGGTTGACGAACGGGTTAACGATTACAACGAAATCGAAATCCCGCTGACGCCGGAAACCATCAACCAACAGGCCGCCCGGTGTTCAGACTGCGGGGTTCCGTTCTGCCACGGTACGGGATGTCCACTGGGAAACCTGATTCCTGAATTCAATGATCTGGTTTACCGTGGAAAATGGAAAGAAGCATGTAAAAATCTTCATTCGACAAACAACTTTCCTGAAATCACCGGCCGTGTTTGCCCTGCGCCCTGTGAAACAGCGTGTACACTGGCCGTTAATGACCAGCCGGTGCTGATCCGTCATATTGAATACCAAATTGTCGAACGCGGCTTTGCTGAGGGCTGGATTGTTCCGCTGATCAGCAAAACAAAAAGCGGAAAGCGGGTGGCCGTCATTGGTTCCGGCCCCGCCGGGCTTGCGACCGCTCAAGAACTTGCCCGTGCCGGCCATGAGGTCGTTGTTTTTGAAAAGGATGAAAAGCCCGGCGGCCTGTTACGATATGGGATCCCGGATTTCAAACTTGAAAAGTGGGTGATTGACCGACGCCTTGAGCAACTTAAGCAGGAAAGCGTTCAGTTCCAGATGGGCGTGAATGTGGGAGTTGATATTTCCTCGCACTATTTGGAAAAAATGTTTGATGGTATTTGCCTGACCATGGGGGCCGGCAAGCCCAGGGACTTGACTGTACCCGGTCGGGGATATGACAATATTTTCTTTGCGATGGATTATTTGGCAATGCAAAATCGGCTTAACGGCGGCGAAAACACGGATCGAAATGGGGCCGTTTCGGTGCGGAATAAAAATGTCGTCGTCATTGGCGGAGGTGATACCGGCAGCGACTGCGTGGGAACGGCTCGGCGTCGGGGCGCCAAATCAATTACGCAGATCGAGATTCTTCCCAAGCCCCCGCAGGATCGCCCGCAAGATACCCCCTGGCCCGCGTGGCCCCGTACAATGCGGACCTCATCGTCGCAGGAAGAGGGCTGCGAGCGTCATTGGAGCGTGATGACCAAGCGGATATCCGGCGTTGGAACACGCGTCAGCAAACTGCACTGTTGCCGGGTCGAGTGGCAGAACAAGAACGGACGCTGGGAAATGCATGAAATCGAAAACTCTGACTTTGATCTTAAGGCCGACATCGTGTTGCTGGCGATGGGATTTGTGCATGTTGAACACGGGCCGCTAATCAAAGATTTGGGCCTCGAACTTGATAGCCGAGGGAATGTGGTTGCCGATCATTGGCAAACCAACCACCCCAAGGTCTTCGCAGCCGGCGATACAGTCAGCGGCGCCTCGCTGGTTGTCCGCGCAATTGACGCCGGAAGAAAAATGGCCGAAGCAGTTGACCAATACCTTCACAAGTTGTAAAATAAGCCAAACGCATCTGTTAAATTGATAAAGGGAAAATGCTATGCCCCTGCGAGTTGGTTTGGCACAAATTAATACAACCGTCGGAAACATACGGGACAATGTTGACGCCATCGCCCGCATGATTGGCTCTGCTAAGAGAGAAAATATCGATCTCGTCGTTTTTCCGGAGATGTGCATCTGCGGATACCCTCCCGAAGACCTGCTTCATAAAGCAACATTTCTCAAAGATAATGAAATCGCCTTGCAGCATTTAGCCGCTGAAACCCATGGAATCACCGCCATCGTTGGGTTGGCGCAGGGTGTTCCGATGGAATGTTATAATGCCGCCGCTGTTCTCGAAAACGGACAGGTTAAAAGCATCTATCAAAAGGGGGTGCTTCCCAATTACGGCGTTTTCGATGAAAAACGCTATTTTACACACGGCAAAAAAACGGTCATTATTGAAAAAGACGGATTGCGAATTGCCTTGACAATCTGTGAAGACATCTGGAATCTTCAATGGCTGGACACCTTCTTCAAAAAACAACAACCTGACCTCATCATTAACATCGCCGCTTCACCCTTTAATGCAGGAAAAGATCAGCAGCGGCAGGAAGTTCTATCCCGGTGCAGTTGTCATTTTAACTGTTCCGTCGCTTATTGCAATCTCATCGGCGGACAGGATGAGTTGGTGTTTGACGGCCGCAGCATGATCGTTGACGCCGGGGGCAATGTCATTTTGCAGGCAACGGAATTCTGCGAAGATTTGTGCATCGCTGATTTCGAAATACAGGATGATAAAGTAATTGCGATCAACCCTGTCAGCCCCTCCTGTCATCTGGACAAGCCCCTCGACGAGATTGATGAGATTTATCAGGCGCTTGTTTTGGGAACGCGGGATTATGTTCGCAAAAATGGATTCTCAAAAGTCGTCATCGGCCTCAGCGGCGGAATCGACTCGGCTCTGGTCGCGGCAATTGCGACCGAGGCCTTGGGAAAGGAAAATGTTGTCGGCGTTACGATGCCGTCACGATTTAACACTTCGGAAACGCAAAATGACGCACAGACGCTCGCTGAAAACTTAGGAATTGGGTTTCACGCCGTCCCGATTGCCGATGCGTTGGATTCTTTCAGTACGACACTGGAAAATATCGACGGCTGGGATGAAAACGGGCTGGCCTATGAAAACCTTCAGGCACGGATTCGCGGAACAATGCTGATGTCGTATTCCAATCAGTTCGGCTGGCTGGTGCTGACCACCGGCAATAAAAGCGAAACCGCTGTCGGCTATTCAACGCTCTACGGCGACACCGCCGGCGGATTTGCCGTCATCAAGGATGTTCCCAAAACGCTGGTTTATAGACTCTGCCGGCAAATCAACGAACAGGGCGAAATGATTCCTGAAACAACGATCACGCGCCCGCCATCCGCCGAACTTCGTCCTGACCAAAAGGACTCCGATTCGTTGCCGGGTTACGACATATTGGACGACATTTTGAAAAACTACATCGAATTGGACCATTCAGCGGATGAACTTATTAAAGCGGGATTCGACGAGGTCACCGTCCGGCGAATCATCCGCTTAGTTGACCGCAACGAATACAAACGCCGCCAATCCCCCCCCGGCATAAAAATCACCCCCCGCGCCTTCGGAAAAGACCGCCGAATGCCCATCACCAATCGATACAACCCTTAACAGCGAGCATAAGGCCGTCTTGTCTCAACCCACCGCGTCTTTGCCGTGTTCTCCGGTTCGGATACGGATACAGTCCGCCAGGTCCAGCACGAATATCTTGCCGTCACCTATCTCCCCGGTTCGGGCTGAAGAGATGATCGCTTCAACTGTTTTGTCAAGAAAATCCTGGTTGACCGCGATCTCAAGGCGAACCTTTTTCATTAAGTTGACCTCAAACTTAATGCCGCGGTAGCTTTCTTCGTATCCCATCTGGGCACCGCACCCCAGTGAATTGGTAACCGACATTTTCCCGACCTTCGCCTCGGCCAGTGCTTTTTTGACATCTTCCAGTTTATGCGGCTGAATATAAGCAATAATCAATTTCATATTTATCTCTCCGGATCAACTCTGTTTTCGCGTTCTTTTTACGATGTACTGAAAATCTGAAACCCACTGTACGCTTCCATTCCGTGCTCGCCGATATCCAGTCCGCGCAGTTCTTCGGTCCGGCTGACACGCAAGCCCACGGTCATGTCGATGATCTTAAATACAAGGCCCATACTGACCAGCACAAATATAACCGTCGCCGCACTGCCGACCATCTGAACGCCCAACTGCATCGGGTTTCCGCTGTAGATAAAACCATCGTTTGGCAACCCCAAGGCGGCCTTGCCGAAGACGCCCACACAAAGCGTTCCCCAGACACCGCACATACCGTGAACAGGGACAGCACCGACCGGATCATCAATATGCAGTTTATCGGGCAACTCAACACCCAGTACAACGATGACACCCGAGGACAAACCAATCACACAGGCCGCCCACGGTTCGACAAACGCACACGGAGCCGTCACACCCACCAACCCCGCCAGGGCGCCATTCATCGCCATCGACAAATCCGGCTTTCCAAACTGCTTCCAGACCGTAACCATTGCGCCAATTCCGCCAAGAGCCGCCGCGAGATTGGTGTTAATCGCGACACGACCGATATCCAAACCAGCATTAGTGATTCCCAGAGTCGAACCTGCATTAAATCCAAACCAGCCAAACCAGAGGATAAAAACGCCCAATGAAGCCAATGGGATACTGTGTCCTGCGATGGCCCTGGGCTTGCCATCAACACCATATTTACCAATACGCGGCCTGAGTATGGCTGTACCAATTAAGGCGGCAATACCGCCGGTGGTATGGACCACTGTTGAGCCGGCAAAGTCCATAAAGCCCATTTCACTGAGCCATCCGCCCCCCCAGACCCAGTGACCAATAATCGGGTACACAATCGCCGAAATCAGAAAGGTATAGATCAAATACGCCTTGAAATTCATTCGCTCCGCCATACCGCCGGCGACGATGGTTGCGGCCGCACCACAAAATGCCACCTGAAAAAGCCAAAAGGCATATAATGGTAACCCGCTGGTTGTTTCTTCCAGGCCCATCAGCAGAAAACCCTTGGAGCCAACAAAGCCATTTCCATCGCCAAACATCAAAGCATAGCCAATGACGAAAAACCCCAGCGATGCCATACAAAAATCGAGGAAGTTCTTTGTCAATATATTACAGGTGTTCTTGGCACGAATAAAACCGGCCTCGACCATGCCGAAACCAGCCTGCATAAAGAACACCAAAAACGCCGCCATCAAAACCCATACGGTGTCTAACCCCTGCTTTACATCCGCAATCGAAATCGCATCGCCTTCGGCAAATGCCGTATCCGTAATGCCACAAAGAAAACACCCCGCCAAAACCATAATAAACTGCTTGGTCTTTTTAATTCCTGTATTTTGAGTTTCCACAAACTCTCTCCTTGAAAATAAAGAAGTTTATCTTTCGGACCTGTGTACACCACACATCCTTTGATTAGCTAATCGCAAGAAGCGTTCCATTTCACAGAAACCCGCAAAAATGAACACAACATCTTCAAAACAAAGGAGTTAGCAGGTGATCGATGCCAAGAGGAACAACAGAGATGGTTTACAATTTTGTTTCAATGGAAGAATAAATACACAAAATTGTATTCTTTGTGTTATTTTTTAAGAATGCTGTACTTCTTTACCTTATACCCCAGCATCCGTTCGGTCAAGCCCAGTTCTTTGGCAGCGTGTCGCTGGCAACCTTGTGTGTTTTTTAAGGCGTCAACGATCATTTCGCGTTCAAGGTATTCGATTTTCTCCGGTAACGATAAAGCATTGGACATCTTGTTCTTTTTGACCATCTGAAGCGAAGGCGGCAGGTGGTCCGAGCGAATGACGCCCTCATCACATAATAAAACCGCCCGCTCCATGCAATTCTCAAGTTCCCGCACATTGCCCGGCCAATGATAACTGGTCAACATCTCAATCGCCGGAGTCGAAATGCGATTAATCTCCTTGTGGTTCTCTTTGGCATATTTTTCGAGAAAGGAATCCGCCAGCAACATCACATCGTTCTTGCGATCTCGCAATGGCGGGGTATAAATCGGAAAGACATTGATGCGATAATACAAATCTTCACGAAATAGACCATTCCTAATCTCTTCTTCAAGATTCTTATGGGTCGCGACAATAATGCGGACATTAGACTTAATGGTTTCATAGCCGCCAACCCGCTCAAACTCTTTGAACTGTATGACACGAAGGATTTTGACTTGCAGGTTAAGCGAGAAATCCCCGATTTCATCCAAAAAGATCGTCCCGCCGTGAGCCATCTCGAAACGCCCCAGTTTACGATCTGTCGCGCCGGTAAAAGCCCCTTTCTCGTGTCCGAACAGTTCGCTTTCCAGTAAACTTTCCGGCAGTGCTGTACAGTTGATCTTCACAAAGGGCTTTTTAGCTCGTAAGCTATTATAATGCACCGCATGGGCAATCAGATCTTTGCCCGTACCGCTTTCGCCGCGAATCAAAACCGTCGCATTACTGTTGGCCACCTGTTCAATCAGCCGATAGACTTCCAGCATCGCACCGCTGGTTCCCACCATATTATGGATATTAAATTTCGTTTTCAATTCTCGCAGCAACCGTTCATTTTCCGTCCGCAATTGCCTTCTGTCCGATTCGACGAGTTTGTTCAACTTGACCGCCTGGGCCACCATCGTTGCCAGCACCTCTAACAGGCGAACATGGGCCTCAAAATCATCCGCTGGGCGAACTTTGCGATCTACGCTGATCGCTCCAATGGTTTTCCCTTCAAGTTTAATCGGCACACAAACGAATGCCACTTTCTGCCCCTTCATTCGCTGTCGCTGGCCGGTTTTAGCCAAAAAACGCGGGTCTTTGCTAATATCCGGCACAACAACTTCCTTGCCGGTCTGGACAACAATCCCTGTAATGCCTTCTCCAACCCTGTAAGTTATCTGTTTTCTTGACTGCTCGCTCAAACCGTGCGCTACCTTGATACCAATCGTTTCGCTTTCGATATCCAGCAGTGCAATCGCCCCGCGTTCGAGCTTGACATGGGTTTCCAGGGCGTGAAGTATCGATTCAAGGGTTTCTTTCAGATTCAGGGATTCGGCAAATGCCTTGGCGACATCAGCAAGGATTTCTACTTCTTTAGCAAGTTTTTTGGCCATTGTCCACACTCCATGCAGTATCGTAAACG
>QNBU01000052.1 GCA_003644215.1 Planctomycetota bacterium | reverse complement strand
GTCACAAATCGACAATCGCCAAGAGCAAGCCGCCCAAAAGCTAGGGGTTGAAACTAGCCAAGTCAACCGGGTGCGCATCGAGCTAGATGCGCTCAAAGAAAACGGCATCTTGTGCCAGATCCACGTACATGGTACAAGCATGTTTTCGGTCAGGGTCAGGTATGATGAACTCGGCATAGGAGCCGATGACCCCAGAACCGAGCGGTTGCGGACAGGGAGCAAAGACCTCTTCCCGATTCACTCCAAAAAGTTGCGGAGCCTGGAAGCCAGGGCACGGCAAAATTTGGTGAAACACTCCTTTCAGGTCACAGCGTTTGGCGGATACCGTTGGCTTCCCTGGACAGCGTACCAGGATTTTATCGCCAAGCATAAGGAAATCACCGCCGAGCTTGAACAGGTCAAGGAGTCGGCCTGTCGGGAATGGGAATCAATCGAGTCCCAAAACCGCGAGTATTTTGGTCAAATCGCGCAACGGGCTTGGATAGCCCTAACCAGCATCTATAGCCGGGGGGATCGGGCGGTTGTGATGACCACAGACTGCAAAGCATTCGACCTTGACGACATGGCCGGATTTGTAAACTATGTAGCGGATCGTGCCTGCTATAAAATGCCAAGCCCCGACCAGATCAGGCGCGAGGTAAAAATCGACTACCAGACAGCCGTATTATTCAGCGATTCAGAACTAGCCGCCGAGCGCACCCTGATCGAGCAGGAAAAAGCCGCCCAGCAGCAAGCCCAACAAGCCGCCGAACACGCGAGGGCGAATCGGTACGTAGAGCGGGGGGAACAAAACGCCAAGATCGCGGCTTATAAACAAGCAGAACTTGAACACGCGCGGCAGCAAATGGCTGAGATGACCTCCCCCCTGACCGATACACTAAACGCCCTACGCGGCAGGATTTATGAGGCTGTCCGAAAGAGCATTGCTGGTCTGCACAAAAGCGGCGGGTTCAAGGGCCGGGCAAGCAGCAAGGTCGCCGGGCTGTTCAAACTCTGGAAAACTTTGTCGGGTGGGTTGCTCAAGGACGACGAACTAGAGGCCGCGCTGAGTGAGCTAAACACTCAGATGCAGGGGTATCAGGGTGCGACTAGCCGCGAGATGCAGATGGGGATGATTGGGGACATACAAGAGCAGCTAGAAAAGATCGCAGTTCAGACCTCGGTAACGGCGCAAGAGATTGCAGAGGCGGCAGATAGTCGGGCGGGGAATCTGGAATTCTAAAAGTTATGATCAAAATATAAATCAAAATCGCCCTTTACATTTTGGGGCGATTTTGATTTATAATAAGTATAAGACCAAATTTTAGCCAGACAGGAGAAAAACAATGTCAAGCGTACAAATGTTGGATACACTAGTTCGAGCCAGATACCCGGTCATTCAAATTGTGACCCAAGAGGAAAATCGGGTTAGCCGCCTGATCACGGCGTGGTTGAAAAATCATAACCAGGTGCGAGTGCAAAAAGAGCAAGCCGAGAAAGATCTCTTATGGTGGACAATGACAACCGGGGTACGGTCGGAGGCAGATTTATCCAAAATGCTATCGCCAACACCAGACCCAATAGCCGCCCTTCAATTTTTCGCCAAATACGGCGAGGGAACTGACAAAGACAGCAAGGGCGCACCCGCTATAATGATTATGAAAGACATCGAGCCATACTACAAAGACCCTCGTACGATTCGAGCATTACGAGATTGTATAGCCAGCCTGACCAGCAAGCCCCGCACCATTATCCTGATTTCAAGCGAGTTGAAAATCCCGGCGGCTTGCAAACGGCAGATCGCGGTCATCGAATGGTCATTGCCGACAATCGAGGAATTGACCAACATCCTCGATCTCTTCATCAAGCAGCTAAAATTTCAGAACATTGATACCGAACTAAACGGCGACCGGGAGCAAGTCGCAAAGGCGCTGGCCGGGTTGACCGAATTTCAAGCGCAATCGGTACTGAGTACAGCGGTAATCAGCACCGGCAAGCTAGACGGTGAGGCGGTCGAGTTCATAATCAGAGAAAAGGCCCGACTAGTCAAAGAGTCGGGATTGCTCGAGTTCTTCCAACCAGACGACAAACTGGCAAAAATCGGCGGGCTTGACAACCTGCGCGGATACCTCAGAAAACGCCAAGAAGCCTTCTCAGAAAAAGCAAAGGCCTTTGGCCTCCCAGCGCCGAAGGGGATCATGATGGTCGGTATCCCAGGATGTGGCAAGAGCCTGGCTGCTAAGACCCTGGCGGGATTGTGGAAACTACCCTTGATGCGTCTGGACGTAGGGTCGCTTATGGGGAGCCTGGTCGGCCAGTCCGAGCAAAATTTGAATCGAGCTTTGCAGGTGGCCGAAAGTGCGGCCCCTTGTATCCTCTGGTTAGATGAGCTAGAGAAGGGGTTTTCCGGGGTCAAGTCATCTGGCCGGTCAGATGGCGGGACAACTGCTAGGGTATTTGCCAAGTTTTTGACTTGGATGCAAGAAAAAACGGCCCCGGTCTATATAGTGGCAACGTGCAACGACATCCAAGCCTTACCGCCTGAATTGATGCGGGCGGGGCGATTTGACGACATCTTTTTCGTAGACTTGCCTAACCGCACGGAGCGCAAGGAAATTTGGGAAATCCATATTTCAAAAGTCGGGCGGGACCCCGCCAATTATAGCATTGAAGCCCTGGTCGAGCAGAGCGAGGGATACACCGGCAGTGAAATCGAGGTATCAGTCGCGGATGGCTTGTACACGGCTTTTGACGAAAGCAGCGAATTGAAAACTAGCCACTTGGTCGCCGCAATCA
The DNA here is from genome assembly GCA_003644215.1 of Planctomycetota bacterium. Lineage (GTDB taxonomy): Bacteria > Planctomycetota > Phycisphaerae > Sedimentisphaerales > Anaerohalosphaeraceae > 4572-13. The sequence goes on along the minus strand of QNBU01000052.1, from coordinate 4,568 downwards.
ATGAGCGAGTTCCCCTCCTGAAAACGATGGAGACCGAAATCAACAATCTGCGCGAATGGGCAAAGGGCAAAGCCAAGCCAGCCAGTAGCAGCGACCAGCAACAGGTCACTGGGGAGCAGGAGTTTCTAGCCCTGGAAATGTAGTATTGTTGGGGGTGGGCGGGAGTCTATCCCCTTTTTATAAATTATGATCACAATATGAAAGGTAGAACGATGGAAGAAAAAACCTTGTTATTTTTATCGCAAGCCCCAAGAGGCCAGAGTTATGATTTCGGGCAAGATTACCTGGGCGTTATGAGGATTACGCCCTTGCTCAAAATCTTGATCAAAGAGGCCGCACGGGTGGCAATTGAACAAAATGAACGAATCGGGGCTACGAACTTGACCATTCAGGCGCATGATGTCCAGATGTACAATGCACATGGAGAATGGGCGCGTCAGTATAGCGAGGTGATGACTGAAACAAACGAGGATGCAATTTATTTGCTAGAGCCATCGGATAGCGTCTTAAACAATGACGAACCCGATGGACTGACACACATGGCCCACTATCTGCGCTTTTATCCTGGCGACTTTGTTCCTGGTCATTGCTCCTTCGCCGTAATCTCGGAAAAATCAGATGTAAACGGAATCACAACCTACCAGAGCGGGGGCGATTGTATCCCGGTCCGTGAGGTGTTGTCATGAGCCTAGATGTCTACTTCCGCAAAGACATAGCCAATGCCCTGGAAGCCCTTTACATGACAGGCCAGGGTCACAACGAAACTTTCAACACCCTGATCGCCAAATTGCCGGGGGCCCAGCAGCGAACCATCCTTGAATCTGCCGCGACATATCGACGGGGATATGAGGATGGCCTGCGGGCGGCAGCGGCGGCGTTTGGAATTAGAGACGGAGGGAGCGATATAAAACGGTTAGGATCATAAGCAGAATGAAATAAAATCGCCGGGAAACTTTACATTTCTCGGCGATTTTGATTTATAATAGATACAGTATACAATTTTTCGGAAAGGAAATTTTATGAGTAAGTATATGAAAATGAAGACCCAGTGCAAAATACAGGCCCACCTAGTGGCGGCACTGCAAGCCAGTGGGATAAAATTCGAGCAGGCCCAAGCCGGCCAAACCCTGACCATGAACGGGTATGGTGGAGTGAAACGGCAAGCGGACTTTGTAATCCGCAAATCCGAAATCGCCTCTTATGGCGATATGGGATACAAGTGGAACGGCAGCGAATTTGACCTCGTGGCCGATGACTATGCCGGACAGCGCAAGCAGGAGCAAGTGATTAAACTTATAAGCCGCGAGTATGCGGCTGCGTTTACAATCGCCCAGATGGAGGCGGCGGGGTATGGCTGGGAACGTGTTGACCAGGAAAACGGGGCCATTCAATTGGTCGTAAGCGGGAGGCTATAATGCAGGATTTTGAATTTATCGTAGAAATTGACGTTGACGGTAACGTAACCACCACAGTCAACGGTGTAAAGGGCCAAAAATGTAGCGAGGTCGCCGGTCTCTTAGCTGACCTTGGGCAAGTGACTGAGGACCGGCACACCCCGGAATGGTCGGAGCAAGAGCCGATCAACCTTGATCTTGACCAGGGGGATGAACTGGTCGTAGGGGGTGGGCTGTGGTGAAAAACTTGGTACTGGTCAATCTGCTCAAACGGGCGCGGGAAGCCCTCGACGAAGCACTGCCAGCGGTAGAGGCTGACGAAAAAGCCGCCGACAAGGAATGGCCCAATGAGGATACTACAAAAATTGCGCCCGCGATGTTTTTCTTGATTTGCCAAATTGATCGCGCACTCGACCAGGAGGCGCAAGATGCCCGATAGCCCGATCATCCTGGCCCTTGACCAATCCCCGACCAATTGCGGGTTCGCGGTCGGCCAGGGCAGCGATCTGATCTACTCTACGCAGATCTGCTACCAGGGAAAAACCAGAGTGCGCCTGCTCAAGATGCGGGCGCATGTGACTGATTTTGTGAACCGTTACCAGGTCAAAATGCTAATCGTTGAACACCCCGTATACATTCCGCGCACCGGCACGACCACATTTTACAAATTGGCGAAATTAGCTGGCGCATTGGATTCCCTGGCGGTCGAACTAGGAATCGTGTTTATTGACGACATTTGGCCCCCGATGGTAAAAACCGCCCTGACCGGCAACCACCGAGCCACCAAAACCCAGATGCGCCGAGCCGCACAGCAGCAGTTCACCGGTCGCAAGACCGGGGAGCATGAGGCCGATGCGATAGGGGTATGGCTGGCGGGGCGGGTTTGGTTGAAAAAGGAGAGTATGTCATGACACATGCATGGAAACAACGCGCTTGGGATGAAATGGCCCGCATATTACAAGAAGCGATAGACGATCCCATAGTCGACCATTGGGGTTTTGTTATGATCGATTTTATGGAAGAAATTAGCCAGGATGTGGGGCCCGCCACCCATGAGCCGCCCCCCACATCCTGGCAGTATCCAGAGCAAGACGGCTGGCCGCAAGCCCCCGGTATCTATGAGATCGGCTGGCACGATCCGGATAATGACTGCAAGCCGCTTAAAGTACGCTCTGGCTGGGATGGAGTGCGATTTTTTGCTTGCCGAAAAAAGAATGTGTATGCCTGGCGGCTGGCGGACGAAGACCCGCCACCATTGGTCAAGGGGGAGTGATGGTCGTCCCAATTTCTCTTTTGATCATAATTCTTTTTATACGGCGGGTTTGTATACTGGTCGGCAAAATTATAGAGGCTTACAAAATTGTTCGGCTTGTGAATCAATCAATGCAGGAGGCCGATAATGAAATTTAGTCACATCATAGCCGATCCAGCTTGGCAGTATAATGACCGCAAGCTTGTGCGTCAAGATACCAAAATGCCCACGCACGGAATAGGTGCGGCTAACCACTACCACACCATGCCCACCGGCGACATCTGCGCCCTGCCCATAGCCGACATCGCCGCCGACCGATGCCATCTCTATCTGTGGGCGGTCATGCCAATGCTCCCCGATGCGCTACAGGTCATGCAAGCGTGGGGATTCCGATACTTGACCGTGGCTTTTTGCTGGATCAAAATGAATCACGGCAAATGGTCAGAAGCGCAGCGAGTGGCCCAGCAGCGGCGACTCTGGGAGCCGGAGACGGTCGAGGTCGCGGGATTTTTGCAAGCGTTGACGTTTTTTGGAACCGGCACGTATACGGGTAGCAACGTCGAACTGGTACTGCTTGGTAGAAAAGGGCGGTGTTTTCATCACGAAAAGGGCTGCAAGTCTCACCAGGTGATCTATGCGCCTCGCGGGGCGCATAGCGCCAAACCGGAAGGAGTACAGGATCGAATTGATTATATGTACCCCAAGGGGAATCGGATCGAACTGTTTGCGCGGCGGGCACGGCCCGGGTGGGTCTGTCTAGGGAACGAGATCGACGGCAGGATGTTGGAAGAAAGTTTACCGGCTTTGGCCGGATGACTTTACGTTTTAATGGGTATTTGATTTATAATAGATGTACAGAGTAGTGAAACATACGAGATCAAATTATTGAAAGGAAAAAATTATGATCAAAGCATTAAAAACTTTACGGAATGAAAAAGGCTGGTCAATGCGAAAACTGGCCAAAATGTCGGGGCTGGCCATGGCGACAATCTTGAGCGCGGAACAGGGCAAAACCCTGGTGCGCATAGGTACTCTCAAAAAGTTAGCGACGGCGTTTGATTTGCCGTTGGCCGAGATGCAAAAGATCGCGGATGGGGATCGAGAAATAAAACGATTGGTTCTCTACCGCCGCCGTGCTGGTCTGACCCTGCGAGAACTGGCCGAAAAAGTGGGGGTCGTCTGGCAAACCATTTCCTATATTGAAAGTGGCCGGACAAAACCACACCGCAACACCCTGGCGAAGATCGCCGATGCCCTGGTTATTTCTCCCTCGTGCCGGGGGGCTTTGTTCCTTGAATACGGGCTGGCCCCGCCGACCGAGGATGTCAATGTCGCCATGAAAGCGGTAGTATTATTTTATTGTGGTAGCGAGAAGTACAATGGGTAAAAAATCGGGAATCAACTACGCCCGCGCTTCATGGTCTCCTTGGTACGGCGGCTGCGATGGGTACAAGATTTTCACAGAGTGCGAACACTGCTACGCCCGCGCTCAGATGCGCCGATTCGGGAAAGATCCCGACAAGCTGACCAGGGGCAAGACGACCTTCCAAAAGCCGCTGTTCTGGGCCAAAGACCCCGCGATCAAGCACGTATTTGTGTGCCCGTGGAGCGACTTCTTTCTCCCAGCCGCTGATCCCTGGCGACCGGAAGCCTGGGAGATCATGCGGGAAACTCCTGGATTGACGTACATCATACCGACCAAAAAACCGGAATTGATTTTGGAACGACTGCCGGAGGGATGGGGGGCGGGGTGGCCTAACGTTTGGCTGTTGGTCAGTGCAGGAACGCGGGCAACGCTCAAAATGCACTGGGGGGCGATGCAGGATGTTCCTGCGAAGGTCAAGGGGTTGAGTCTGGCACCGCTGCTTGAGCATCTTTTATTTAGCGGGTTTTTGAGGGATTGGCGCGTTCAGCCTGATTGG
>QNBU01000051.1 GCA_003644215.1 Planctomycetota bacterium | reverse complement strand
GCCTTTGTGACAATCCCGGCAACCCATCGCAGACTGACCCGTGAAAACTCACTTCTCAGGAACTCGGCCATTGTTTTGCTCGTGCTTTCACGCGCCATTTTGAACAGCACGCCCAACTCCACGCCATACGGATGCGGCTTGATCTCGACCGGCGAAAACGGCAGTTCCTCGTTCTGTCGCGGATACTCATGCACTTCGCCGCCGGGAGCATAATAAATGATCGTCGTATGCGGATTTGCCATCGCCGTCTGCGAGATATATTCATCGACACTTTGTTTGCCTTTGAGGAATTTGCCCTCCAGCGTAATGGTTACGCTGGTTCCAGTCGGCAGATCAAAATCGCATTCCTCGTCGCTGATGACTTCGGGGCGGTTTTTCGTTGTGTCGATCTGGACATGATAGTGCCGGGCCTGGTTTTTGGCGCTGGTGCGTGTGATAATCTGAACCGGTTCACCGGTCGTCAGCAGACCGTACATCCCGGCGGCGCTGATGCCGATGCCCTGCTGGCCGCGGCTCATCTTGAGCGTATGAAACTTGCTCCCATAAAGCAGACGGGCAAAGATATTGGGGACCTGCTTGGCCACAATACCAGGGCCGTTATCCCGCACGGTCAAAATAAACTTGTTGTCCGTATCCGCAACCGGTTTGATGGCAATCATCAGATCAGGCAGGATATGCGCCTCTTCACAGGCATCCAGTGAATTGTCCACGGCCTCTTTAACCGCTGTGAGCAGTGCCTTTCGAGGATTATCAAACCCCAGCAAATGGCGGTTCTTGGCAAAAAATTCGCTGACGCTAATATCCCGCTGCTTGGCCGCCATCGACTCGGCAGTGGCGGCAACGGATTTCCGGGATCGCTTCTTTTTGGTAAAGCTTTTCGCTATCTTTACAACCGTTTTGACTTTCTTGTCTTGAACAGTTTTTTCCGGCGATTTCTTTGATACTTTAGTTGCTTTTTTAGCCGTTTTTTTAACACCTTTCTTTGCTGGCGGCGAGTCCCCGTCAAAATCAAAATTCATTTGTGTCTCATCCGTTTTTTTACGGGCCGTCATTCCATCGACTCCTGATAAAGAAATCCGAGCGGCCAACAATTCTCAAACGCCAACCGCTCAGATTTTCTACTATTGGGTGCTAATTCAGTTTGCAGACATACATTTCATTAACAAAGTCCAGATTCGCCAACTCGGCGGCGGCTTTGGCGTCCGGCGTTTTATCAAGACTGACAGCGAGAATCGCTTGGGTTTGTTCAAGATCGTGTCCGACGCCCATTGTGTTGATATTGATGCCATGATTACCCAGCACTTTACCAACCGAACCGATGACGCCTGGCTTGTCGTCGTTAAAGATAACAACCATCGTATCCTCAGGGGTTACTTCAATGCCAAAACCATCGATGTCGATAATCCGCAACAAACTACCGCCGAAAACAGTTCCGCGAATGGTGCGTGTTACTTTGTCCGTCTTAACCGTTGCGGCGAAGCTGGACTCGAGGTCTTTAATTTCCTCGTTCTTGGTCTGGTCAATACTAATATCTCGCTGTTTCGCCAATACCGGTGCATTGACCATGTTGACAACCGTGTCAAAGTGCGGCTGCAGAAGCCCAATTGTAAATGCTGTCGCAACCGTATCTACAGGTTTTTCGGCAATCGAACCGCGAAATTCAATATTAATACTTTTGATGTGTCCCGGAGCCAGTGTACTCATCACGGTTCCAATGCGTTTGGCCAATTCCGCATAACGAACAACAACGGGGGAAACGCCGCCGGACGCTGGTGCATTTAGTGCATTGCAAACCGAACCGCCCCTGATCGCATCACATAGAATCTTCGCCGCTTCGACAGCCACTTCAATCTGGGCCTCTTCTGTACTGGCGCCAAGATGCGGCGTAACCAGACAGGTCGGGCAATCCGAAAATCCATTATTTTTGGGCGGTTCTTCGCAGAATACATCTAACGCCGCACCGGCAATGACGCCTTCATTCAAGGCATTGTATAAATCGGCCTCATTAATAATCCCACCCCGTGCACAATTAACGATCCGACAGGTCGGTTTCATCATTTTGAGCTCTTTGGTCGAGATCATGTTTTTTGTCTGCTCATTACGGGGAATATGCAATGAGATAAAATCGCTTTCCTTGTAAATCCGTTCAATATCCTCAGTAACTTCAACGCCCATTTCAGCCGCTTCTTTCGGAGCAGCGAACGGGTCATACCCAATAACCCGCATATTAAAGCCAAGGGCCATCTTAACAACAGACATACCAATCCGGCCAAGTCCAATCACACCAAGAACTTTGTTATTGAGTTGATTGCCGGTATATTTCTTGCGATCCCATGCCCCTTCTTTGAGACTGTTGCAGGCCGGAACAACATTACGGCTCAATGCCAGCATGAGCGCCATCGTATGCTCAGCAGCACTGAGCGTATTACCACCGGGAGTATTCATCACCAGCACACCTTTTTGTGTGGCGGTCGGAATGTCAATGTTATCAACACCCACGCCGGCTCGTGCAATGCCCTTGAGTTTGCCGGAATTCCCCAGCACTTTTGGCGTTACCGTAGTAGCACTTCGTATAATCAGGCCTTCATAATCCCCGATAGTTTTAGAAAGTTCATCTTCGCTAATACCCAGTTTGACAACCGCTTCAAAATCATCCATCGAATTGATTAGGTCAATTCCTTCCTGGGCAAGTTTGTCAGTAATTAAAATCTTGTACATTTTTTCTCTAATACCTTTCTTTAATATGTTTCCATCTCATAAGCTTCCTGCAATGAAACTCTTTCATCGGCAGTCTTAAACTTTAATTTTTCACACGGGTATAAATATCGCAATATGCAGTGTGCCGTAGCCGATGTAAGCCGACTGACCAAGGCATTGCGTCCCTCTGTTTCCATCTCAACAGCAATATGAATCATCTTGCCCTCCGGTTGATTCGGCCAGAGTGTCTGGCCTGAATGAACATCAAACAAAACGGCCCGTGTTACCAGTTCCCCTGCAAAATATTCGCGAACCTGAAGAAAGTCAGCTTCATATTTATCCACTTGAACCAGCAGGAGGTATCCGGCGCCTTGTGAGCGAGCCACCTTCTTGGGGTCCAGCAGGAGTGATTTATTGCTGACTGAAGAATTCAGGATAATATTTCCTGCATTAAACCCCGCTTTTTCGGTCAAGTATAACTGAAATGCCGTAATCAACTTATCCTGAACATCAAAGTCAGCATTGGCTGAACGAGGACATTCAACCCAAACAAACACCTTGCGGTCCTGCTGGGCCTTCAGGTCATAGGCGGGAGGTATTTTCTTCTCATAGGGTCCGCTGCTCAACAAAAAGCTAAGAGCAACACAGCCCGATACGGTAAAAACCACACAGAGAAGCATGATAACAATGGCTGTTATTCGAGAGATTGAACAAACAAAATGTTTAGTATCCTCAGTTTTCAAGAATCGTCCTAATCAGATTCACCATCCAGCCAGCCAAAATTACAACACAGGCGGCCACCAACAGAATGCTCATGCCTTTTGAGCTGAAAATGCGTTGCAGAAGTCGGGAATCTATCCCAAAAACAGCACAATGTAAAGCAAAAATCGACGCCAACGATAAAACGATGCAAAAAAACGCGGCCGCCGGCTGGATTCTAAGGGCTTGTAGAAAATGCCCTGCTGCAAACATCTCAGCGGCGTGTGTCCACCCGCACCCTGGGCATGGCAAGCCAAACCGCTGTTTGAATCCGCAGACGCCAAACCAGTAGCTCATGTTAATGGCCCCCTTTGACGAGACCCGTAACAGGTAGAAAACCGCAATGATTGCAAAAAAAGCACCCCCAGCCGCAAATCTCGCCAGCAACGATAGTTTTCGATTTTTACTATTTGTCGTTTGGTATTCCGTCATTATCCCGCTACAATAGGTTTCGCTAAACAACTTGTCAAGACGGAAAGAAAGGATCTCTATGTCGCTACCACACACGGACCTGAGTCAAATGCTGGAAACCGCAATCGTAGCCGCCCGCCTGGCCGGACAACGGGCGATGGAAGAATCGCGTTATATTCATACCTCCGTCAAAAACGGAAACGAAATCGTTACCCAAGCCGACCCAATCTGTCAGAAAATCATCATCGACCGCATCCGGGAAACTTATCCGGAACACGGATTTATCGGCGAGGAGGGACAAGATGGCAATTTATTGAGCATCCCGCCACGATCGGGAACGCCCATTTGGTGGGTTATCGATCCCATCGACGGAACCAACAACTTCGCCAATGGAATGCTCTGTTTTTCCGTCAGCATTGCGGCCATACTGGACGGCAAACCCATTGTTGGCGTCATTTTTGAACCGGCCACCGATTCGATGTACACCGCCGCGGTGGATATGGACGCAGCTTTGAACGGTTCGCGAATCACCGTAAATGACGACGAGATCGACCCATTCGCCATCTTCGGCGTGGACAGCCATCCATACCCATCCATTGAGGTCGGGAAACAGAAAATAATGGACCAAACACGATACCGCTGTCTTGGCTCGACAGCACTGCATCTGGCCTATGTAGCCAGAGGCGCGATGATCGGAACAGTAAGCCCGGCGGCCAAACTATGGGACATCGCAGCGGGAATGATTCTCGTCGAACGGGCGGGCGGAATCGTAACGGATACCCAGGGGGACCCCCTACTGCCGGTGGATTTGGAAAAATACGATGCTGAACCACTTCCAACACTGGCGACCAATCAGGCAATTCACAGCCGGGTATTGGAAATCTTTGCAAAAAAATAGTTGTTTTTTGAAAAAAAAGTGAAACGATCGCTGTGATCAAGCATCTTATTACTACAACCAAGCGTTTTAATTATTGATAACTGAAAATTCAAGAATAGGAGAAGAAAATGAACAGCCGGACCTTTCAGCCTTTAGGAATTATCATTTTTTCATTAGTCGTTGCGTTGTGCGCATCGCCAGGTGTCCACGCCGCCAATGATGATGCCCTTTTGAATACGCTCCCTGGTGATTGCATGTTCTGTGTGCGGGTCAATAACTTTAACGAGTCGCTGGGCAAGTTGGACAGCTATCTGGCCGGTGCTTCACCGATCCCGGTGAGTTTGGCAATGATGGCCAATATGCAGTTGGGCGCAGCAATCGGGGATCCGATGCTGACCGGGATTGATCAGGGCGGGAATTTCGCGGCTTTCGCCCTTTTCCCTGAGACGGAAGGCGCGGAACCGCTTATCGGCATTCTGGTTCCGGTAACGGATTACAAAAAATTTATCGAAACAAACCCAAATTGCAAACCCGCCGAAAACGGGCTGACACTCCTGACTGCCCCGAATTCGATGCAGGGCGATTTTCTGCTGGCTAGGGCCAGTGAAAAATACGCCTTGGCAGGCCCCCCAACGGAAAAAGCGGCTATACTCGCTGTTCAAAAAGCACTCACCGCCGAATCCAAACTGGCAAAGCGTTTAAGTGCCGACCAGACCAAAGCCGCCGCAACGGCTCCTGTGTGGGCGTATGTCAATCTTGCAAAGCTCTATGATAAATACAACAAGGATGCCCTGGCCATGCTTGCAATAACCTATGAGGAAATGGCCAAAGCCGGCGGCGGGATGGAAGAAATGATGGGTTTTCAGTTCAAAATGCTCGCTGCCGCATTCAAAGAGTTCGCCGGTGAAGCGGACTCGGCAACCATCGCCTTAACACCTGAACCCACTATCCTCAGCGTCGATGTCGCCTTACAGGCAAAGGATGGCACAGACCTATCTAAAATGCTGGTCGCTGACAAAAGCACCGATGGTTATACACTCAGCCGCTATCTCGATAACAACGACGCCGTCAACGGCCTGATGAAGATGAACCGCCCCCTTATGCAAAAGTTCTATGGCAAGATGTTTGACATCATGGAGGCGGCGACAAATGAATCATCCTCCAAAGAACAAACGGCCAAAATGAAGTCTCTGACCCAAAAAATGATTGCGGCAATGGGGGATGAAGTCTCCATTTCCTATTCCTACGCGAGTTCGACACCACCATTTAAGATGCAGGAAGTGATAGAGATCAAAGACAGTGCCGCGATGAAAGCTTTGATGGCCGAGGGAATGGACTATGCCAACACGCTGTACAAGGATATGGGGATTCCTGTCGAACTGAAATACGAACAAAGCGTTTCGACTTACAAAGATGCAACCATTGATGTCATTTCAATCTCAATGGGAAAATCAGACGATCCCAACAATGTGATGCGAAAAGAACTCGAAAAGATATATGGGGACGATTTTAAATACTACATGGCGCAGACCAATGACAAGTTCTTCATAACGATGGGGCCGGACAGCGAGAAGACACTCAAGTCGCTGATCGACCAGCCCGCTTTGGTATCGGCTCCATCCGGGGATATTAAAATCGCAATGGACGCTCTGCAAAATACGCCTTATACGCCTTATGATGACTTTGTTTGCAGTGTGAATGTCATCAAGCTCATAAAAGGAATGGGGGAAATGATGCGGACGATGGGTGTCCACGCAGATATGGGACCCGGCTTCAATATGTTCAGCAGCCTGGAAAGCATTGAGCCAAAAAGCTGCCTGGTGATGGGCGGAACGGTTTCCGACGGCGGCGCATCGCTTCGGGTTGCCGTGCCAAAGCAACATCTGATAGAAGTCGTCGCCATGGCAATGCAAATCCAACAGAAAGCGATGAAAGTACAACAAGAAATGATGCAGAACCAACAGCCCGATATGACGCCGCAGATGCAGAACAGCGGCTCTTCACAATCGCCAACACCTATCCGCGAAGTTCCACGGAACCCCTTGCTATCGTGGGTCGGCAAACCGGCGCCGGATATGAAAATGACCGACCTATATGGTAAAACCCATCGCATTTCACGGCTAAAAGGCAAAAAGGTCATACTGGATTTCTGGGCAACCTGGTGTCCGCCCTGCAAAAAAGCCATCCCCGATCTCATTGAACTGGCCGGAAACGGCAACTCGAATTTGGTGATACTGGGATTGTCTAATGAAGCAACCGACATACTCACTCCGTTTGCCAAAGAGGCAAAAATAAATTATCCGATCATCGCCTATAATGATAAGAATGTGTCCGCCCCCTATAACAAGGTTACGGCCATTCCCACGCTGTTTCTGATTGATTCTGAAGGGATTATTCAGGATGTGCTTACCGGATACCATGAACCGGAAGAACTTCGGTCTCGGCTAAAGGAAATCAAGTAAAATTGCGATAACAGAAAGTGAATATTGCCAATAAAACCAGATTCAGGAGAACGCCATGAAAACAAAAAGCATTATCTGGACACTTGTCGCCACCAATACGATCGCCGTTTTTGTCATCCTAATCGTTCTTATTGCATTGAAG
>QNBU01000050.1 GCA_003644215.1 Planctomycetota bacterium | reverse complement strand
TCGTACATGTTCGTTACCAAATTCGTCGGCAAGGCCTCTTTTGTCGCAATCGTAATCGTCCCCTCCTGCGCCACGAAGCCCAATTCCGCAAAGCCGCCGCTGCTGACCGCTTCCAATATGCGGCTTAGTGCAACTCTCAAGACAATGTTTCCAAAACCAGCACCGTCTAAGCCAATTGAAACATCCCTTTCGATAAACGCGTTGTCCTGCAGGTCCGGCCAATAGACTACGATCGGAAGCGCCGGCGAAACGGCATTCTGCACGATCTCAATCGCCTCGGCCAGCGTGGTGTCTTCGGTCAGGATTGAAAGATCGACGGTTTTGTCCAGAAGCTCGTTAATCGCCGCATCCGCCGGGCTTGAGGCCTCGGCCAAAGCGGCCTCACGTCGCTCTGAGATTTCTTTCCAATTGCGAGGAAAGTTAATTTCATCGGCAAAGGGAATGGTTCGCCGCTTGATATCCATCATCAATTCAAGCTCTTCGGTATTGATTTCATCCTGAATGCGCCGCTGCTCGATATAATTGACGGTGTGCTGAAGAGTTTGTTTCATAATCATCGCCCTTTGGTTGAGCGGATCGACGGCCAAGAGTTGTTCCAACTGCCCCAAGGCCTCTTCGTAGCGCTGCTCACCCTGAAAAGCAAAGGCACGGTCCATATAATCCGCAACCGCCTGTGTCCGCTGCGTTTCCATCGTCTGGCGAATCTGGGTCGTCAATTCATCGGCCTGCTGCTGCCGCTGAAGCTCGGTTTGCTGCTGCGATACCTGCCGGGCCTCGTTGACTTTTTGCTCAAGGTCGATCAGCCGGGCCGTGTAATCGGAGTAAATGGCGTCGCCCAGCAGCATTTTATTTTTTTCCACCGTCGAAAACGCCCGGCGAAGCGATTGCATCGCCTGATCAAACTGCGGGTCATCCAGCGCCTGTTGGGCTTTTTCGACCGCATCTTTGACGATCGCCATCGTATAATCGACCTGAACAGCTCGTTTTTGCTTTACGACTTCCAGATACGAGAGTTCTTCCTGCTGTGCCTGTGTCGAGGCGCTGTCAGCGACTTGACGGCTGACCTCAAGCTCTAAAAGGTCAATCGGCTCGATATCCTCATCGGCGACATCGGGGGTCGTTTGAATGTCCTGATCCGGCTGAATCGGCCATTGCAGATCGTCGGCAAGCGGCGTTGTTGCCCGTGCGGCGTCTGTATCGATTAGTAAGATGTACTGTTCGGGAGTCTTGCCGCCCTTAATCGGATAGCCGGACTCAATGACCTGCATAAATCCCTGCCGGGCCTGCTCAGATTGCCCACTGTTGTAGGCGGAGACACTTTGGACAAATAACAATTGCCATTCTTGCTGTTGGCGACGGTTTTGGTCGGAAATCCGTTGGTAACTGTCCTGTATCATCTGCCGTTCGGGTTCGCTGGCATATTGGCTGGCCGTGATCTGAGAAAGCAGGCCGAGTGCATCGGCATAATTGCCCTGTTCGGCTAACGCTTCACTTTGCCGCAAAATGCGGGCAATCTTTTCTCGTTCCTGGATAGACTGAGTGATCTGGTTTTGCAGCTTAACAATGGTTTGGTGCTGGCGCTGGGAAATATAGGCAACGAATTCATCCGATGTCTGCAGCGTGCCAAGCTGGCTCTGTGCCTGCTGATAGAGACCGCGATTAATCTGTTCGGTAACAATTCGAATGGTCATATCAATCTTGGCGCGTTTGGCCTGATCGATACTCGAAGGCGCCGCTGAAACAGCGATTGAGAAGGCCCCCCAAAGAAGCCCAAGGGCAATAACAAACACAAACTTACGATTGCATAAGGAAGATAACAACTTCACCATAAAACCTCTCCACGAATTAGGGCAGAACAAAGCCATTTTAGATAACTCCATAAGAAGACCGCTTTTAATGATTATATCGGCCGTCCAACAGTGTATATTTAATCTATCCTAAAAGCAAGTGAAAAATAGTTAATCTGGTATAGATGGGCTTGTTTTTGATACTGATAACGAGTATATTTAGGGGAAAATAATGCTTTTTACGGACCTTAGCTTTCAATTATGTCAGAAAAACTGATTATCGCCATTGAAACCTCCGGCCGAGTCGGCTCTGCGGCCATCGGCCGGGGTAATGAATTAATCTCGGAGATTTCGTTTTCCGGGTTTATGAAGCACAGTGCGGAATTATTCACCGTATTGGAAAGACTGCTTCATCGGGCCAATGCCACAGCCGATGCTATCGAAGAGGTTTATATTACTGCCGGGCCGGGCAGTTTTACCGGACTTAGGATCGCGGCCACCGCCGCCAAGATGTTCTATTTTACACAAAGAGCCCAGATTATCGCCGCCGATTCGATGGCCGTCATCGCAGAAAGCGCCTCGGAATATGCCGCCGATACCGGAGGAACCGTCGATTGTATCGCTACAATTCTGGACGCAAAAAAAGATTTGTTTTATGCCGCCGTCTTTGATCGAATTGATGGACATTGGCAAAGATGCCTTGATACAGATATTTTCACCGCCAAACAATTGCTAAATTGGCTGGAAATAAATAAAAAGAAGAATGTCGGCCTGCTGGGAGAGGGACTCGTCTATTATGCCGAAAAATTCAAGGCCCCATTTACTCATCTTTTAGATGAGTCCTGCTGGTTGGCAACGGCGGCCGGGTTGTTCCAAGTGGGACAACGGATGACCGCCGAAAAGCAGTTCGCAGACCCCTTGGCACTGACGCCGAAGTACATTCGCGGACCTGATGCCGCTGTGAAGCGCCCAAGGCAGAAAAGTTAAAAAAACCCCCTCCCCCCTGCTAAAAGGAGGAAAGCAAGAGGAAGGGAGTACATCATGACTTACAAAGTCCGCCAGGCATTTAACGCAGTCCCGGACGGATCGAGATAGCGAGGGTGTTCATACTTCGGTTTTCTGCTTGTTTTTCGACGAAACACTTTTTTTAGAATCGTCATTATTCGGCCCCCCATTGAGCTATGTAAATTTGACTCTTTCAACGAAGCGTATTATACCAAATAAAAACCTGGAAGTCAAGGAAATTCGGCGCTTCTTTGGCCGTCCCATAAGGTGTGAAATGTCATTTCAGGATCGTCGATTTGTGATGAAAACGGCCGTCGCTTGTAAAAAAATAACGGCTCAATAGGTGAACAGATCCGCGAGTTTGTAGGTTTGCTCGGTCGCGGCATTGAGGGCATCGCGGATTTTGAGCTGAACGCGGCGGGAGAGTTTGCGGCCCTTGCAGGCGCGGGCGAGCATTTTGTGCGTAATCTGCTCGGTCGAGGCGGCGACGAGGTCGTGGGATTTGAGGTTGTGTTTTTCCAACAGCTCGATAATTGGTTGTGGGCCAAGGTTGTGTCCTGTTATTTCGTTCATTTCATCGTCCGCAGATAAGCTATGTAACCGGAGTCCGGTTCTTTTCTTTTCCATAAACACTGTTCCCACGGCAATCGTAAGCAACGACCACCGGGAAATCTTCAAACTCCAGCAGTCGGATTGCCTCAGTACCAAGATCCTCGTAGGCGACGATCTGGCTTTTAATGATGTGTTTACTCAACAATGCCCCCGCCCCGCCCAGCGCGGAAAAGTGAACGGCCCTGTTTTTTACCAACGCGTCGCGGACGCTTTGGCCGCGATAGCCCTTGCCAATCGTCCCTTTAAGCCCCTGCGCTAATAGTTGCGGCGTAAAGGCATCCATTCGTGATGAGGTCGTCGGTCCTGCGGCGCCAATAACCTGGCCCGGTGCGGCGGGCGTCGGGCCAACGAAATAAATCAGCATCCCGGCCAACTCCACCGGAAGCGGCCCGCCCTGGGCAATCCGCTCACACAATCGCTTGTGCGCCTGATCACGCCCTGTCAGCACTTTTCCGCTGATCAGCACCTCATCACCGGCCCTCAATTGCCATACCACCGCATCGTCTAAAGGTGTTTTGATTTGTTTTTTATGATTCATTCTTGTCCTGCACGAATCCTGTCAATTTCGAGGTCTCATTGTATGGGCAATTGGGGTGTAAATCCAATGAAAAGTTTTTTAGAGGTGGCGATTATTTTGCCAAAAAGGGGCTATTACTTTTGTTTTTTTAGCCGGTTTTCGTTATCATGGAGCCATGCCAAAATTTCCAATCTATCTTGACATGAAGGGTCGCCGCGGGGTCGTTATCGGGGCCGGTTCGGTGGCGGTTCGAAAGGTTCAGGCACTGCATGAAGCCGGGGCAAGGGTAACGGTTGTCGCCGAGCGTATCGATCCCGCTGGCAGTGATGCGATTGACCTTGCCGATGTGGAATTGATCCTGAGCTTGTACAGCAAGAACTATCTGGTCGGGGCCACTCTGGTGATCGCCGCAACCAATGATTCGACTCTGAACCGGCAGATTTATCACGATTGCCAGGAGTTGCAAATCCTCTGCAATGTTGTTGATCAGCCCGAATTGTGCGACTTCTACACCCCCGCTGTTGTCAAACGCGGCGATTTGCACATCGCCATCGGCACCGACGGCAACTGCCCCGCTTATGCGGGCCACATTCGTCGAAAGCTGGATATGCTTTTCACGGAAACACACGGCCGCTTTCTTGAACAACTGCAAAAAGTGCGGTCACAAATTCTCAAACGGGTCTCGGATCCAAATCAGCGAAAATCCCTTCTGGGCCAACTTGCCGGCGATGAATCATTTGACATCTACAACCGCAAAGGCCAACAGCACTGGATCGCATATGCCAATGCCCTGATAACCGACAGCGCAACCGCTTAACAGCAATGAACTTTCGAAAACCCCTTGAATCCTTTCCGCCACAGTCATACAATGCGCAGATGCAAAAAGAATGCTTCGTATTAAGCCCGCAATGGCAGTTTAAGGAGTTTCCCGAATCGGCCCGACGGATGCGGGATCTGGACTCGGGCCATTGGCTGGACGCAACGGTTCCCTCGTCGATTTATAACTGCCTTGAACAAGCGGGAGTTATTTCTATCCCGGAGTTATCCTCTAACCTGAATGACATCCGATGGGTCGATCAAAAAAGCTGGGTTTTCCGTAAAGAATTTGATGTCCCGTCATCACTGCTTGAAAAAGAACAGATCGAGATCACTTTTGACGGGTTGGATACCGTCGCCCACATCTGGCTAAATGAAAAGCTTATCGGCAAGACAGACACTATGTTTATTGCTCACCGATTTAACATTAAGCCCCACCTCAAAGAATCCGGCAATCAACTCACGATCAAATTCGTTTCCGCTTTGCATCACGCGAGCCACCTATTGCATCGATATGGAAAGCTCGCTAATGACCCCCTGCGCGACCCGCGCAGTATTTATATTCGCAAACCGGCCTATCAATTCGGCTCCGAGTTCGGACCTGCTCTCGCCGGGTGCGGGATATTTCGGGCCATAAGGATCGAAGGAAGCAATGCCGCAAAAATCAAAAACCTGCATCTTCGCACCATCGACTGCAACCAGCACACCGCCGATATCCGTGTGGCCTTAGACATCCAACGCATTAACAATCACAACGGCCCTCTTAAATGCAAAATCGTGATGACCGGCGGCGGTCTGAATCTGGAGCAGGAACTTCTGTTGGAGGAGAACGACAAGACCGCTTCGACAGTTCTGCATATCGACCGGCCGTTTCTCTGGTGGCCGCAGGGGTATGGGATTCCGCATTTGTATCATGTCCGCGCAAAATTGATGACCGGCGATGGGACATTACTCGATACCGTCGATGAGGGCTTTGGCGTTCGAACTATTCAGATCGAGAAATCTTCCGGCAAAACTGACTGTCTTGTCAACGGACAGTCCATCGCGCTCAAAGGCGCCGATTGGATGCCGCTGTCCCTGCTGCCGGGAACGAAAACCGGCTATGAACAATTGCTGGATCGGGCCAAAGAGTGCCATCTGAATATGCTGCGTGTCTGGGCCGGCGGGACTTATGAAAACCCTGCGTTCTACCGGTTGTGTGATAAGATGGGCATTCTGGTCTGGCAGGATTTTATGTTCGACAGCGCCTATTACCCCGACCGTCAATGGTTTCTGGATCGCGTCAAGGATGAAGCGAAAAGCATTATTAAGCAACTCCGCAACCATGCCTGTATCGCCTTATGGTGCGGCAATAACAATATCGACTCCCTGCACAAAAGCGGCCAACTTGGAAAGGGGCGAAAGTTTTACGGCAAACCGATCTATCACAAACTGCTCCCGCAACTGCTCAATGAACTGGACCCGGACAGAAACTATATCCCCACACGATCCAGCCAGAACGATGATAACGAAACGCTGATCGCCACTACACCCGATACCCCGTCGCTGCCGGGCTTAAGCCGTGGCACGGGCATCCTGCCCGTGAAATCCGTCCACGCTGAAAATTCTTTCAGAATACTCGAAAAACTGACTCGCAGCGATTCATCGCTCCAAAAAATCGCCCTCTGCCAGATAGAGCATTTTGGGCCGCCTAAAAATCTGCCCGAATATATTTGGCAAAGCCAAGTGGTTCAGGCACGGGGGGCAAAAAACGCGGTTGAGAAGTTCCGGGCCGACAAGCCCATCGGCTGCGGCTGTATGCTGGGTGCATTCAACAGTTTCGCCTTATCCATCAACACGGCCATGCTGGACGCCCACAGAGAGCCCAAAGCACTGTATTATTACACGCGACGATTTTTTGCTCCGATACTCGTTACCCTGCTGCCGGAAGACGAAACCGGCCTGCTCAAGGCGCATGTCATTAATGACACTGCTTCTCCGGTTACGGGTGTGCTTTCCTGCCGGATGATTGCAGCCAGTGGCGAGATTTTGGACGCGACAGAAATCCCCCTGCGAGTGTCCCCCTTTTCCAAAGCAACAGCGATCAATCTGCCCAAATCGCTATCAACACCCGACGATCCGACGCGGCCCTTTTTATCTGTTTGTATCAAAAATAACGACAAAACCCTCGCCGAAAACACCCATTTTTACTGCCCTGACAAACATTTCCACTGGCCCATCGCCGATATCGACCTCCAAATCACCCCAAACAACAAAAAAAACGCCTGGGTCGTTACGCTCACTTCCGAAGTCCCCGTCCGAGACCTACAAATCACTCCGCCCCAACCCGCAAACATCAGCGACAATTTCATGATCCTGCTGCCAAACGAGCTAAAAGAAGTTCATGTCTCATACCACGATTCGCCTCCGCCAATCCGCACCCCACTTGAAATGTTCAGTGCCAATCTTGCTTGATATTCAGTACCTCACTTTCAAATTGTAATCGTTTCCCGTAAGCTGCTTATTACTCCTTGTTAGAAAATTTTGGCTCTCATCCAAACAAGTGTGTTAACCATAACGATTAACACACCATAAGTCCTGCCACTTAATAACCTTAGCGTTTTATTGCAACCCGC
>QNBU01000049.1 GCA_003644215.1 Planctomycetota bacterium | reverse complement strand
TTCCCGGCGCAATCGTCGGCGGCTACATCGGCGGACGCCTCATGCACGCCCTGCCGAAAAATATCGTCCGGGCCGTCTTTATCGCCGTCTGTATCATCGCCGCCGTCAAACTGCTAACGGTATCGCCAAGCTAATGCGACACAGGCTTCCATCCCGCCAAACACGGCCAAGATAGCCGTGCCACCAAGTTCATAGCTCACAATGAACGCAAACGACGCAATAATGATTATCTAAAACATTCGCGTCTCTTGCGCCTTTTGCGTTTAATTTCACGGAAAAATGTGACTCGCGTCGCGTATTATTCCATTACGGTTACTGACAGTATCTCGACTGGTTCGGCGGGTACATCGTCATAGTGGCCGGCGCGGGTGGTTTTTACCTCGGCGATGGCATCGACAATGTCCATTCCATCGGTTACTTTGCCGAAGACGGCATAGCCGATCTGCGACGGCGACGGGCCGGTGTAGTTGAGAAAATCGTTATCGGCATGGTTGATGAAGAACTGGTTGGTCGCGCTGTCCGGGTCGCCGGTGCGGGCCATGGCCAGTGTACCACGGTCGTTCTTGAGGCCGTTGGCCGCCTCGTTGACAATCGGTTCGTTATTGGGCTTGGAATTCATCTCTTTGTCCATCCCGCCTCCCTGAACCATAAAGCCCTTGATGACGCGATGAAAGATCGTGCCGTCATAAAAATTATTCTCAGCGTATTCCAGAAAGTTTTTCACCGACACCGGCGCCGCTTCGGCATCCAGTTCAATCGTCATATCACCCATGGTCGTTTTCATTTGAAGTGTTGTCATAATTTCTCCGTGTTTCTAATTGTTATCGTTCTTGTCGTGTTCGCTTTTATCGTGATCGCCATCATGCTCGTGATCGTGGTCCTCTTCATCATGCTCCTCGTGGGCGTCTTCTTCGTGTTCTTCCTTGTGGTCCTTACACTTCGGAGCCTTCATCACAGTGATCGATTTAATCACGACCGGTTCAACCGGGACCGTCCCATGGGAACCGACTTTTCTGGTCGGAACCGCCGCAATGGCATCGGCCACCTCCATGCCCTCAATGACTTTCCCAAATACGGCATAGCCCGGTTTTCCTTTGCTGCCATTAAGGAAAGCATTGTCCTTGTGGTTAATGAAGAACTGACTGGTTGCGCTGTCGGGGTTAGAGGTACGGGCCATGGCAAGGGTTCCGCGATTATTGTGGAGTCCGTTGTCGGATTCATTTTTGATCGGAGGTTTCGTCTCTTTCTTCTGCATATCGGGAGTGAATCCGCCGCCCTGAATCATAAAATCCTCAATCACGCGATGGAAAATTGTGCCGTTGTAGAAATCGGACTCCGCATATTTCAGGAAATTGGCAACAGAAATCGGGGCCTTGTCCGCAAACAATTCAATCTGAATCTCGCCCTTGTTC
Organism: Planctomycetota bacterium; assembly: GCA_003644215.1. Classification (GTDB taxonomy): domain Bacteria; phylum Planctomycetota; class Phycisphaerae; order Sedimentisphaerales; family Anaerohalosphaeraceae; genus 4572-13. Next base: position 6,031 of record QNBU01000049.1, on the reverse strand, counting down.
GTTACCATTTTAACAACAGGATTTCGCGGCTTTTCGTCCTGTTCGGCTTGGGCCTTATTGGGGTCTGCCGGGGTCTTATCTTCGGCCTGCGGCGGCTTCACTGCCCAGGCGACTGAGATAAATAATACCGCACACATCACAATCGATACTAATCGCATCTGTTTCATAATGACCTCAATTTTAATGTTTTGTCTCATTTTGATATTAAACGCTGGCGGTATTGTACAGAAAATCGCGATAAATGTCAAAAACGAGATTTATTTTTTAGGACGGGTTATCGTGAAGATTATAAATGTCAGAGGAATCGCCGAGGCCATTCCAAGTATCGCCGCGACCGCCTCGGGCCAATAGAACGGGCGGTCAAAAATCAGTGTTGTCGCTTTAACCACGATCAGTAACGCTATCGGTGCGGCCAGCGATCTCACCAGCCAGGAGCCAAGTCCGATGTGCCAGTTTCCGCGGCGAGCCATGTGCCGAATCCAGATCAGGGTAAAGGCGGTATAGGCGGTGAAGTGGAACAGCGTGCTTAAATGGTATTCTGGATAAAGAGAGAGCAAATTGGACATATTGGAAATAACGAAAATAAAAACAGCAGATGCCGTCAACAAGGCCGACCAAAAACCTAAAATTGATAACAACACCAACCCCACCGCCACACCAAACAAATTCGCCATAAAATCCATCACATCCGCCGACCGGCCGACACGCGACTGTAAGTACTCATCGATGACGCCATACCAAACAACCACAACCAAAACCAGCCAGACTTTTGAACGGTTCCAACGGACTTTGTGATAGGGACTGACGGCGAACCAGACCAAAAAGATTAATGTAAAATAGGCCAGAACATGCATGGTTTTGTCGCTCATGCCGCTTTGCCGCGCAATCGCGGGGATAGGGATATGGGTCAGCCAAAAGATGGCCGGCCAGTAAATCCCCAGAACGAGTAAGACGGTTTTGTGGCGACGCAATAGCTTCATAGAGTTTGAGAGTCTAAGGGGTTTGCTCCGGCAGAATCGGTGGGATTGACGCCGTCGGCACAACAACCGAATCCGGGATGTTTTGAAAAGCATCAAACTGCGGGCCGTACTGAGCCAGATAGAAAAGCGAATAGGCCCGCCGCCAGATGAGAATTGGCAGCATCAGGACGGTTCCTATGTAGGGAATGGCAAGAAAACACGCCGCACAGCAGCAGGTTACAAGAACCGCCAGAAGAACGATCATTCCAATTGCCAGCCCGATTACAAACAAAAACAGTAGATAGAATGTAAACGGCCCCTTATTGGCCATCAGCAACGACCAAAACTCTTTCCAGCCCTCTGTTACCATGCAGCGACGAAGAGACATAATCGGAATCACAAAATCATCCGTCAATAACTTAATTCCCGAAAGGGTCAGCACAACCATAATGATACAAAAAATCAGAAGGAAACCCCACACCACATTCGCCAATGCGAAACCGGCGATACCGGTATTCAGAAAGGAAATTCCGATCATCACCAGCGGCACAATGAACAGGATGGACGCAACGAATCCGGCCAACCCAAGCACCAATCGAAACAGAAATAAGCTGTTCGCTTGTTGGGCATAGTACTTCCAGGGCTTGACGACCTCGCCCTTATTTTGAGCCACGCAATGAAAGAACATAAATTGCCCCCGACTCCTGAGCCACATAAACACCAGCGACAGGATGATGATGATCAGTATCGCAAGAGTGCCAATCCCGATCACCATAGGAAGATTTTCAAGAACGGCCTCCTTGGCATTGTATATTTCCTGCTGAAAATCAGGACATTGCTCACGGGAACCCCAATTGCCAAAATTGAAATTCAGATTGCCGCCGCTGCCCAATGCGGCCAGCCATGCACAAAAACCAATCGCAAACCATTTTGCAATATCAAACGGCTGAAAGAGAACTTGCTTTGTTTTTTCGATCGCGACACCGATGGGTTCAACGACACTGATCTGACGCGGCTGAGTTGTGTCCATCTGCAAACTCCTTAACTTGTAATCCAAAGCTTCGCTTCTGTCGCCCCTGTTCGGGGCTTTGTGTCGTATCAGACATCTTTTCGAGGGTTTTCATCTCCGGCTGTTATATTGTGACCCCAGCGGGCATATGCGTCAAGTTAGATTTCAGCATGATTTCGTAATAAATCGCGCTGCCGTATTATGGGTGATTGAAAACATCCCGATGAATCGGAATTTCGCTTCGCTCAATGCGCGGATTGATGCGGTTTTTTTAAAGAAAGTCCCTTTTTTCGAGAGAACGATAGTAAATTCTCGCGACTAAAGCCATAACTTATGGCCACAGAGTTACTTAGCCGCATATCAACGGAAAAACTCAATCGTGATCACTATAGAAACTGGTACTCTATTCGACCGAGCTGTAAGCATCTGCGCATCACGGCGGGAGCAATAGTTTATCGGGTCGATGGCGGAATTTCAAAGGTTTATTGCTTTTTGATGTTTGTTCGGGGTATAATCCGGACATGACAGTACGAAATGCGGCCATTAAGGATGTTAAGCGAATCCACGAGTTGATCAACAGCTACGCGGAGACCGAACGGATGCTGTTTGCGTCATTGACGAGCATCTATGAAAATCTGCAAATTTTTAAGGTGGCCGAACTTGACGGCGAGGTGGTCGGTTGCTGTGCACTGAAAGTGCTGTGGAAAGACTTGGCGGAGATCAAGTCGCTGGCCGTGGAGGAGTCGCAATTCGGCAAGGGCGTCGGCCGGGAACTGGTGGCCGGATGTATGGATAAGGCAAAGAAACTGGGGCTAAAAAAGGTCTTTACGCTCACACTGGAGCCGGATTTTTTCGCCAAAATCGGTTTTGTGAATGTCCAAAAAGAATCGCTGCCGATGAAAGTCTGGAGCGACTGCGCCGAATGCCCCAAGCAGGATCATTGCGACGAAATCGCTTTGGAATGCGAGCTCTAAATGATTCGTTTATGAATTCTCACTTCGTTTGCCGATACCATCGTGTAACTGAGGTACATTAAACGAATTGTCAAATATGAAAGCAATCAAATATACCTACAAAATCCTCGTTTTACTCGCTGTTGTCGGTGCGGGGGGCTTTTTCTGGCATCATTTTGCGACGGACAGGACGATAGAAGAGCTGCTCGTCGAAAACGAGGACTTGAAAGCGGCGATCAACAATCTGAGCCAGGAAGACCAGATCGGCTACGCCAAGGTGCTTTCACAGGAAACACGCGACGGACAGTTGTTTACGAAAATATTGTTTGTAGAGGCAGACCCTGAAGATTTCACAAAACAGATTCTGCGAAAAGAATACGAAATCCAAGGAGCCGTCGTCCATTTCGACACGCTGATCGTAACATTTGACGGTGAGCTTGTCAAAGACGGCAAAGAGCGGGCGATGTACCTGTGGCGACGGATTTATGGCGAAAAACAACCCCCCGAACAGGGATTTCCTATCGAAACAGCGGGCCAACCGTCGCCGCGATATGCTCAGCTCTGTGAAAAACTTTCGATTGAGGAGAGCCAACTGTTCTGGGATGAGATATGGCAGCTTTCCAATAACTCCAAGCGGCTGGAAAAACTCGGTATCAAAGCCGTTTATGGCAATGCTGTCTATCGTCAACTCAAACCCGGGCTAATCTATATCTTCAAAGTCTCCAGCACCGGATCACTTTACCCCGAAATCATCCCTGATCTTTAAGCGACTCTTTAGGGAACCTCTAAAGAATGGGTCTTCCCCCAGCGAAATCTGGCTGACGAGCAGCGTGGATTCGTCACAATCTCTTTTGTCCTCGGGCGTATGGCATCTTTGGAAATCGTTTCATAGCTTTCGTTATTGTTGCCCCGACGAAATGCTTCCTTGACCAGTCGATCTTCGCCACTTTGGAAACTGATGATCCCGATGCGTCCTCCGGGTCGAAGGCACGAAGGCGCCGCCTCCAACAGCTTTCTTAGCGAGCCCATCTCGTCATTGACCAATATCCGCAACGCCTGAAACGACCTCGCCGCCGGATGCAGCGAACCAAACCGCGACGCCTTTTGCTGCTTCTTCCATGTTCGTTCGGTCATCCCCTTGGCATTAAACACCAGCCGCACCAATTGCGACACTTGGGTAATCGCCGTTACGCGACGCTGATTGACAATCCACTCAGCGATCCTGGCATGGTCCGGCTCGTCGGAAAGTTCCCACAGTGCCGTTGACAATTCCTCTTCGGATAACGACATTAACAGATCCGCCCCCGTGCTTTCGGTCCGCTGGTCCATTCGCATATCCAACGGCCCGTCGCTCTTATAACTGATCCCGCGGGCTGCATTGTCCACCTGCATACTTGAAACACCCAGATCCGCAAAAATAATATCGCATCCGTCAAGTTGCTCGGCTTTTAGCACCTCGGCTATCTCGGAGAAATTGGCGTGATGAAAACTTTTCCGGCATCGGCCCTTGCCGATGCGGCGTTGTGTCTTGGCGAGTTCGCCGCCGTCCATATCCAGCCCGATCAGCCGCCCGTCGGAGCCGATTCGTTTGGCAAACGCGACTGCGTGCGTCCCGTAACCCAGCGTGCAGTCAACGACAATCTCCCCCGGCTGCGGCTTCAGCGTCGCCAACACCTCTTCCAGCAACACCGGAACATGCGTCCCTGGAGCCGTCTTGCCCTTCGCCCGAAGCGTCTCGCCGGCCTTCCGCGACCGGCCGCGGCCTCTGTTATTGTTTCTCTCTTTACCCAAAATAAACGCACCTCAAATAAAACATCCCATCATTCCAGACAGGGCATCGTAGCACATTTTAGCTTGCGCGAGAAGTGTTTGCTCCCTCTGATTATTGCGTTTTTGGTATTTTTGACACTGAAAAAACGGTTTTTTGGTGTGAAAGTGCTGCCAAAGTAGCCCCAAACGACGCCAAAGTCGTCCATTATGACGCCATAGTTTGCCTTTTGCTACCACTTTTTTTAACGCGAGAGACGATAGCGAAGAGATTGGGTCGTGAATTTTGAATTGTGGAATCCGCCTAAGGCGGATGTCTGAATAAACAGGTCCCTCGACTTCGCTTGGGATGACATTTTTTGAGTTCACTGGCTTGGCTCCTTCTGTTTCCTTCTTACAAACAGATGTTATTCAATTTTATACAATTATAGCAAAAGTTCTTTTTTTGTCAAACAGTTATTTGGGTATTTTTATTTTTCAGGTGGAGAGGGCTTTTTGTTTTTTTTGTGCTGAAAATGGGCTTAAAATATGATTGCAAAGCGTGTTATATGCGGTATAATGCGCGGTCTGAAAAAACGGAAAAACGGAAAAACGGGCAATGGGGCCCAAAAACAGATGTTCGAAAGGAAAAATCGAAGGTATGATAACGAAAGAAAAGAAGCAAAAAGTGATCGCTGAGTACAAAAACAGCGACAGCGATACTGGCTCGCCGGAGGTTCAGGTCGCGATTCTCACCAGCCGGATCAATGAATTGACCGAGCATCTCAAAATGCACAAAAAAGACCACTCGTCCCGCCGGGGCCTGCTGAAAATGGTCGGAACCCGCGCCTCCTTGCTGAAATATGTCAAGAGCAAGGATCTGGGCCGATACCAGCAGATCATCTCGCGGCTTGGCCTGCGTAAGTAGCATTATCGAAAAAAGAACCTGTTGCCGGATGCGGGGATAATCCGCATTAGGTACACAGAACAATGAAATTTCAAAATGAAAGAAAAAAGATATGTTTAATGCACACAAAGTAGAAAAAGAAATTGGCGGCAAGCTCCTGACTCTGGAGACCGGCCGCATCGCTCGACAGGCCCACGGTGCCGTGATTGCTCAGATGGGCGAAACAATGGTACTGGCTGCGGCTGTAACCGCCCCGCCGCGTTTTGAAGATATCGATTATTTTCCGCTGAGCGTGGACTATCGTGAAAAGTACAGTGCGGCGGGCAAGTTTCCCGGCGGCTTTATGAAACGCGAAGGACGGCCGACGACGAAAGAAATTCTGACCGCCCGCACGATCGACCGGCCCATTCGTCCGCTGTTCCCGGATGGGTATTTCGAGGAAGTGCAGATTATGTGC
>QNBU01000048.1 GCA_003644215.1 Planctomycetota bacterium | reverse complement strand
GTTGACCAGCGTGATCGTATTACTCTTGACATGCTTGGCAGTGATCCAGGCGAGTTTCAAATCTTCCAACTGTTCGTCGGTCGGCTTCAACTTGGTTGGGAAGCTTAATTGCTCCGGTTCCCACGCTACCAGATCGCGCTGTTGCAGGAGCAACCCACCCACGATACAGCGAACATCATATTCAGCCGCATCCATTTTGGCACGGTCAATCGGACCGGTTTCCAAGAGCCGCACCCGCTGGCCCCAGCCCTTGAGCGTGCGAATCGTCTCAACGGCGTCTGCATCGTACGACGGAGCGATTATTACCTCAGCGAAAAATCCCGCCGCTCCCTGGGCCTTGCCGAAACGGGCATAGGATTCCATGATGACAGTCGCCAACTCGTTGTCCACCGTACGGTTGAGGGCAATAATCCCACCAAACGCACTAACAACATCGCCGAGATAGGCCTTTTCGTACGCTTTGCAAATATCGCCATCCATCGCACAACCGCAGGGGTTCATATGCTTGACCCCCACTGCTGCCGGAGTGTCAAATTCCTTAACCAACTCAAATGCCGCATTGGTGTCCATCAGATTATTGAAACTAATCGGTGTGCCGCCGTCCAGCAGTTTGGCACCGCCAACGCTGACTTCTTCGCTGTCGGTGAGTTTATAAAACGCCCCTTTCTGGTGGGGGTTTTCGCCGTAACGCAGTTCGTTCTCTTTGACGACCGCAAGCGAGACACGATCCGGGAACAGGTCTTGGGCCTGGGCGTTGAGATATTTCGAGATCGCCACATCATAAGAGGCCGTTAGCGAAAAGGCCGCCCGTGCAAATTTGGTTCGCAATGGCTGGCTCGTCGCTCCGTTTTTATCCTTCATCTCGGCCAGCACCGTATCATACTGGGCCGCATTGGTTACAATCGTTACGAACTTGTTATTTTTAGCCGCCGAGCGAACCATGCTGGGGCCGCCGATATCGATATTCTCAATCGCCTCTTCAAGCATACATCCCGGCTTGGCCACTGTCTGCTCAAACGGATAGAGATTCACACAGACCAAATCGATCGGTTCGATCTGATGTTCTTTCATCGCCGCGGCGTGTTCTGCATTATCCCGCAAACCCAGCAGGCCGCCGTGAATTTTCGGGTGCAGCGTTTTGACCCGGCCGTTCATCATCTCCGGGAAACCCGTTACCGAATCAACGCTAACAACATCCACCCCGGCTTCTTTCAGCTTGCCCGCTGTTCCGCCGGTACTGATGATTTCAACACCCATAGCCCTCAGGGCCTTGGCAAATTCAACCACTCCGTTTTTGTCCGAAACGCTGATCAGCGCTCTTTTAATTTTCACATCCATTGTTTGTGCAATCCTTATTTAGGGGTCTTAGTTTAGTTTTCGATTTTTGTCGTGTCTGTATTATTCGGGAGTATTCGGTGTCTCACACAGCCAGGCAGAGTCCCGATGTATATCGGGGCGTCGCCCGTTGTGGGTTATTCGACTGTTACGCTCATCAACCGCCCTTTTGTGTCGGCCAAATACATCACGGTATCTGTGGTATTGGCAGCATATCGCTGAACGGACGAAAAGTTCACTGAGACCAATTCGTCGCCGGTTTTATTATCCATAACTTTTACAACACCGGGCGAGACGAACACGAATGCTTTTTGCGGCGTCTCACAGATCATTCCCTCGCCGGAAGGCGCCTGCCAAACGGGTTGGCCAGTTTGCTTATTGACACCGTAAAGACCATTTAATGGGTTATAGAGATAGACAATCTCAGCACCGACGACAAAACTATCCCGGATGGGGGCGCCGGAGTGAAACGGTGTGTTCCAAGCAAGTTTGCCGTCAGAAAGCCCTAATTTATAGAGTTTGGAATCAAAGCTGCCAAGATAAATATCATTACCGTCCAGAACAAGCTGCCCTTTGATCCTGCCACTGACATCATACTGCCAGAGCTTTTCGGCTTTATTCGGAGCCATACCGACGACATTTCCGGCCTGTGTCGCAAACACCACAATATCATCGGTTGCCAGTGCAGAGACGATGGGCGAATCGTTATCAGCCGTCGCCGTAAACTGCTGCCACAAACCATCAACATTGATCGCGTGAAGACGGTTATTCGAACCGCTGATATAAATGTAGTCTTTGTTTCGTGCCAGGCCGCACTCGGCACTGCTGCCGACCTGTGGGAATTTCTCTCTGATAGTAAAGTCGCCAATAACGGGATCAAACACCAGTATCTCATTGCCCACGATAAACCAGAATTTCTTCTCGTAGTATAATGGTTTGCAAACCGGCAACCGGCTCGCGCTCAATTGGGATGAGCATCGCACGCTGCCTTTTTCGCGGTCAATACAAAACAGGACATTCGTGTTGGTCATGGCATACAAATAGGAGTCCATTACATGCAACCGGTCAAGCGTCTCCCCGGATTTTAGCGGCAGATTCATCTGCCAGTTACGGCTCCAACCCGCTTCCTGAATCAACTCTGCCGAAACAATCGCTGTCGTGTCTTGTGCCGCATACTCAGATCCGCTCCGGGACGCACTCACCGTAGCGACAAACAGAATAACACTTATCAAAATAATTAATTTTTTCATAAACCAGCTCTCATTTCCTATGCACCAACTATCAACAGATTATGATTCCAGCTTTACATAGTCGGCCAGATCGATCCCGTTTTCCTGTTCAAATACCTGCAAGCGGCGTATTCGCTCGACATCATCTTTGATACGGTTGGCCAACTTGAAAATATAAGGTTTACCCTCCAGCCGATTTTCAAGATCCTCCAGCATCGGCTGCCATTGTCCACCGTAGAGCTGGGATTTCAGAATCACCAGCATCCGCTGCGGCTCATCAAGGGTCCGAACAAACAAATCTACCGGCGAGTTTGCCGTTATCGCATTGTTTTTTTTGCTTTCCTGCGCCATATATTCCTTAATCAACAAGCCGGAAAGAGATTTTAGCCCAAAAGAGGGCTTTTTACAACTATTTTCTACTGGTCGGTCATCTCCGGTGATTGGACCGCAGCCAACTCGGCCATCTGGATAATATATTCGGCCTTTTTTCGACTAATTGACTCCTGCTGGCTTCGGATGTATTCCTGACCGGCAACGACACTCTGAGCATGTGAGACCATTAAATCGGCCTCTTTGGCGGTCTTGCCCTCGAAAGTTGTTACGGCGTAGGCCAATACCGTTACATGATTTTCGCTGATTCGGACAAACCCGCCCTCGATAATATAGAATGCGTCGGAACGATCGGCAATCTCACGGACCTGCATAACGCCAAATCCCAATTCAGCCAGCGTAGGACAGTGATTTCGCAAAATACCCATCTGGCCGTCATGGGCCGGCAACACCACAGACCCAACTCGCGCCTCCAACAGCTTGGCTTTGGGCGTCAAAAGAACCACTTGAAATTTACCGCGTAACAGTCCAACCATTTATAATTTCCAAATCCACAACCTACAAACCACGAACTATTTCTGTGCCTTTTCCTGTGCCTCTTCAACATTGCCGATGTACATAAAACTCTGTTCGGACAGATGATCCCACTTGCCCTCGCAAATCTCGCGACAACTGCGAACGGTTTCGGCCACCGGGCAGTATTTCCCTTCCATACCGGTAAACTGCATTGTAACAACAAATGGCTGGGAGAAAAAGCGTTCCAGCCGCCGGGCGCGAGCGACCACCTGACGATCATCCCGACTTAGTTCGTCGATACCAAGAATGGCAATAATATCCTGCAAACTGTTATATCGCTGAAGATATTCCAGAACCCGTTGGGCCACATCATAATGCTCCTGTCCGACGACATTAACATCCAAAATTCGTGATGAGCTTTCCAGCGGATCGACCGCCGGATAAATGCCTTTTTCCGTGATTTTTCGGGAGAGTACCACCGACGAATCCAGATGGGCAAAGGTCGTCGCCGGAGCCGGATCCGTCAGGTCATCAGCCGGGACATAGACCGCCTGCACAGAAGTAATCGCGCCGGACGAGGTGGAGGTGATGCGTTCCTGAAGCTGGCCCATCTCACTGGCCAGCGTCGGCTGGTAGCCAACAGCACTCGGAATCCGGCCCAACAATGCGGACACTTCCGAACCGGCCTGTGAAAACCGGAAAATGTTGTCAATAAACAGCAGTGTCTCGCCACCCTGTTCACAAAGTGCTTCGGCCATGGTCAGGCCTGTCAATGCCACCCGCAATCTCGCTCCGGGCGGTTCATTCATCTGGCCAAAGACCAAACAGGTATTATCCAGCACACAGGCGTCGGTATTGCCGATATGGGTCTCCTGCATTTCCAGCCAGAGGTCGTTGCCCTCACGGGTTCGCTCACCCACTCCGGCAAACACCGAATAGCGGCCGTGTTCGGTCGCGATGCGGGCGATGAGTTCCTGTATGAGAACGGTCTTGCCCACGCCGGCGCCGCCGAAGAGGCCGGTCTTGCCGCCTTTGACAAACGGACATAGTAAATCGACGACCTTGACCCCCGTTTCAAACATCTCAGACTTGGCGGTCAGGTCAGTAAATTTCGGCGGTTTGCGGTGGATGGGGCGTTTTTCTTTGGCTTTGATCTCCGGGCCGCCGTCAACGGGCTTGCCCAACAGGTTAAACACGCGGCCCAACGTTTCTTTGCCCACCGGCACCGTCAGGGCCGAACCGGTATCGACTACTTCCATTCCACGCCGCAGACCCTGGGTGCTGCCCAGCGCGATCGCGCGAACGCGCCCGCCGCCAAGGTGCTGCTGAACTTCGCCAACGAGATCAATTTCGCCGCCCTCAAATTCGCCTTTGACTTCCAGTGCATTATTTACAGCGGGAATCTGCGTAACAAACTCCGCCTCAAATGTACTGCCAACAACCTGTGTAATTCGTCCACGATTCATTCTTTGCTCTCTGTCTGTAGGAGTTCACGCTTTCGTGTGCAAAAAGCAAAAACAAGCTAAAGCTTGAACTCCTACGGCTTTTCTTTCGTTAAAATATGACAATTTTTATCTATCCCTTAGCGGCCTCAACGCCGCCAACAATATCCAGTAATTCCACCGTAATCTGTCCCTGTCTGGCACGGTTATAATCTTTGGTCAGGTCCTTAATCATCTCCTCAGCGTTGTCGGAAGCACTCCGCATACAGACCACGCGGGACAAATGCTCACTGACCGACGCCTCCAGAAAGCAACCCAATACTGAGGTGCGAATGATCATTTTCGCCAGCGTTTCAAAAATGTGTTCCGGCGAAGGACTCATCTCGAAATCTTCAAAATCCAGCTCCCACGGCCATATCACCGTCGCCCGTGTTGTCAGATCATCAATCATATCCACTACCGGCAGCACGGTCAGCGTCTGGGCTTTTTGGCTGGCCGGCGAAAAAAATCGGTTATAGACGATTCCCAGCCGGTCAATTTTCCCGGCGAGATATTCGTCCATAAAGAAGTCGCCGATTGCGTTGGCCTGCTCCACCGATGGAACCTCGGAAAAATCCTCATAGACCTGGTCGGGTCTGATCTTCAAATGATCCAGATAGCTGAGTACTTTTTTACCTTTGGCATAGATTTTCAGCGTACGCCCAAAACGATTGGCCATTCGGACATGGGTGTCAATCTGGCGAAACACCTCACTGTTATAGGCACCGCACAGCCCGCGATCCGAGCCAATAACGATCAGTGCATTCGTCTTAGACTTGGTCTTTTGTTCGCCCAAAAGCGGATGCTCAATGCGGGCTTGAGCCGTTACCATCAAATACGCCAACTGTGCCAACGAATCATAAAAAGCCAACCCCTCGGCCCACTGATTATAGTACTGGCGATAGCGCACGGCACTAATGGTTTCCATCGTGCTGGTTACCTTACTGATATTGGCCGCGGCGTTACGGCGCTGCAAAATTTGTCGAGTATTCGCCATATTTAATTTCTTTTAATCTGCTGAAATCCGCGAAATCCGTGGTTTCTTTTTTAAGCACCGAATGAGAATCGATAAATTGTTTTGTAGGCCTCGATGGCCTCATTCAGACCCGACATCAGGGAATCATCAATATCGCCCTGTTTTTCAATAATTTGCAGGTATTCCGGGGCCTCAATTTCCATCCAGCTCAGCAGTTCGTCCATAAAGTGGTTGACCCGGTGTACGACAATATCATCCAGTACGCCGCTGGAACCGGCCAAAATGCAAATCACCTCATGGGCAACATCCATTGGGGCAAACTGTCTTTGTTTGAGGACTTCGACCATACGGTAGCCCCGGTCCAACTGCTTTTGTACCGCTTCGTCCAGCTCGGTTCCCAAGCGGGAAAAGTCCTGCAATTCACGAAATGCCGCCAGGTCCAGTCGTAATCGGGGGGCGACCTTTTTCATCGCTTTGAGCTGTGCGTTGCCGCCAACACGGGACACGCTGATGCCGACATCAATCGCCGGGCGGACGCCAGAGAGAAACAGTGACCGCTGCAGATAAATCTGCCCGTCGGTAATCGAAATAATATTTGTTGGGATGTAGGCGGAGACCTGCCCCTCGAGCGTTTCAACGATCGGTAGCGAAGTCAGCGAACCACCGCCGAGCGTCTCATTCAATTTACAGGACCGTTCCAGCAAGCGGCTGTGCAGATAAAAAATGTCGCCGGGATACGCCTCACGACCCGGCGGACGACGCAGCAGCAGCGACAGTTCACGGTAAGCGATAGCGTGCTTGCTCAAATCGTCATAGACGCACATCGCGTGGGCTTTTTTGTCATACATAAAGTATTCGCCGATGGCGGTTGCTGCATACGGAGCGATATATTGCATCGCAGCACTTTCAGCAGCCGCTGACATCACAACAATGGTATGTTCCATCGCGCCATGTTTTTCAAGCGTAGCCACGACCTCGGCGACGGTGGACTCTTTTTGGCCAATCGCCACATAGATACACACCACGCCTTTACCCTTCTGGTTGATGATCGTGTCCAGAGCGATGGCGGTTTTGCCGGTTTTGCGGTCGCCGATAATGAGTTCGCGTTGGCCGCGGCCAATCGGAACCAGTGTATCGACACTCTTTAGGCCCGTGGCGAGTGGTTCTCTGACGGGTTGGCGGTCTGAAATGCCAGGGGCTGGATATTCGACAAAACGGCTCCCGTTGCTTTGGATGGGGCCTTTGCCATCAATGGGTTCACAGAGTGCATTGACCACACGGCCCAGGAATTGCTCGCCTACGGGAACGGATAATACCTTAGCCGTTCCGCGAACCGAAACCCCTTCTTTGACCTTAGTATAATCGCCGTAGATAATCGCACCGACGGAATCTTCATCAAGATTAAACGCCTCGCCGACCACGCCGCCTTCAAACTCAAGCATCTCGCCGGCCATCGCGTTATCCAGTCCATAGACACGGGCAATGCCGTCGCCGACCTCCAAAACGGAACCGACTTGGGCCACATCGACCTGTGTCTTGTACCGCCTGACCTCTTCTTTAATCAGACTACTGATTTCGCTTATG
>QNBU01000047.1 GCA_003644215.1 Planctomycetota bacterium | reverse complement strand
TTATTATTCGAGCTTCTTTTCGAGCTTATTCAGGACGACAGATTGAATTGCAATGTTTTTATCGAGTCGGTGCAGTACATCTTTTTGTTGAGCATCGATCTCTCTTGATCGCTTTATTTCTTTCTGGAGTGATGTTTCTATGCCAAGTATCTTAGTACAGTTTAATTTTGTCTTTGATTCGACCCGTTTTATTTCTGTTCGGGTCGTATCGCTTTGTGATCCCGCATTGTAGCTGACCTTCGCAACACTCCAAAGCGACCCGAATAAAAAAGAGAGAATTGCTATAATTGCAGTGATTGATTTAAGACCGATCTTTATTGGTTCTGGCATCATTGGAGTCCTTAATAGAGAAGTTTATCGTCCTGTTTGTTAAAAACAGGGGCCGGGAACCACCCGGCCCCAATTAGCAAAGAAGGATTCAGACTATGCTTTTGCTGACGGCATCACACCCGCATCGTACCGGCAATCTTTCATGATAACCAGGCAACCCATAACCTGCGGATCGTTTGCCGGTTCGGTCAGTGATAGCCGGGCAAACTCATGGCCATCAGTAAGATTCTCATTGATGATACGGACCACGATAGCATAGTTATCAGCCGTCGCTGGCGTGAGCCCGGAAGCGGCAACAGCCGTCCAGTCGGTGTTTGTGTCAGTGGCATTGACGAGCTTATACTCAAAAGCCATCGCCGTTGCCCCCGTACCATCTGCCGCCGAACAACTCTGTGCTGTGATAACCGGGGCCGCTGTGGTTCCGGTTCTTGCTCCAAACTGCAAAACGAACATCGCGGTATGGTATTTTTCAAGATTAACCGCATCCGTAACAGACCCGCCAGCGTTTGCATCAGCGACGGGAGCGCCAAGCGTTGTACCCGCAACAGCGGGAACCAAATTAAAAAGAAGTTCACTCATTTTTCTAATCTCCAAACATGAGACATTGTTTTCGTTAAATAGCCCGGTGCGGTTAAACACCGGGCTATACTGGTTTGCTATTACGCTCGAGCGGCGGTAACGATGAAGCTGGATAGCGTGTTGCTACTGTTCTTCGGTGTCAGTGCCGAAGGCATCCAAGGTTGCCCGTCGATCCGTACTGTGAAGCGGAAGGCCGCCTCGTCCTCAACAAACTTAAGGTGTACGCTGGTTGCGGTATTGATACTCCCACCGGCCTTCTGGCCGACAAGGTACTGGCTGAAATCACCAAGCACGATGTCGCCTACATCACCGATTGTCTGACAATGCTCGGTCAGTACCACAGGGCGACCCAAAATGGTATTATTAACCATCATCGGACGAACGGCTGTACCCGATCCAATTGTCATATCGGCTAACTGCGGGAAAGTATCCTGATTTGCGAACCAGTAAGCGTTTTTGTGAGAACGGCTCAACATACGGCTCCACATCTTAAAGATGTTCTCTTTAACGATTGTGTCGGCCGTCTGGCTGGTTTCTTTTGCAACGGAAACCAAGCAGGGTGCATTAAGCACACCAAGCATCTGGCCCACACCCGTCCCGTTCATGATATCTTCGTCGATCTGGAAGGCAAGAGCTTCAGTGAAGCTGTTGCCGATCAATGCTTCCATCGAAATCGGGCTGTCCTCGAGTAGCTCGTTTGTCGCATACGACAAAGCGGCAATCTTGCTTAAAGTCAAACGGACCTTGCCAAGTTTTACCTTACTGGAAGCGATTGTAGCGGCCTCGGCGACCCGGTAAACAATAACACCGCCATAAACAGACCCTTGATGGGTCGTTTCTTGGATAATCGGGACCTCGAGCGAGTTTGTCGCCATAGGTATTTTATGGCATTTGCCGAGGATCGAGCTTGCTTCCAAGACATTTTTCATCAGCGTATTACGAAACTCCGTCGGTACGGCATAGCCGCCGTCAGAATCTACGCCCTCGGACATCCCGGACGCTTTTTGGTTTTCAAGATACGCAACCATTGATCCGGTTTTTGTATGCGTGATTGTGCTGTTTTTGACATCTGCTGCAAACTGCCCGAAGGTATCATACCCGCCGGTATCCGATTCTTCTTGGTTTTGTTTGAAGTTTGAGGATGTTTTGAGGATGTCATTGACAACCCGCTTAACTTCGTCCTCTGTCATGCCCTGCTGGGATAATACCGCATCGGCCTTGACAAATCCATTAGCTTCAGGTGAAAACTTCTCGGCGATACCATCGGCGATCAGCTTTTCGGCGGCCTGTTCGTCTTTGATCTCGAAGCATTTTCCCGCATCATGTGTATCTGGACCGTTTTTCCAGATTTCTAAAAGTTTGATAAGCATTTTTTTGCCTTTCTTTTATTTTAATGTCAATCTCTTATGGTTTCCGCCCTCGGTATCCCCGGTTTTTATATCGATTTGGTATCCCCGGCTCTTACACCTAATACCACAATCGACCGTTATACCTAATACCGCAACAGCACTATCACTATTAAACCTCGATCTCGACTTCCGTCAAGGGGTAAAAAGCACAAACTTCAACTTTTTTTTCCACAATGTCTATAATCGGGATCATCACATCAACATCTTTTTCCTCGGGATCGTCGCCTTCAACCTCAAGGCGAAGCTCTTTCTGCATAGCATCGCTGATCGTAACCACTTTCGTTTTAACCGCCGTAGCGAGTGCTTCCGGGTTCGCCGGAACGGTTACGGGTGAAAACTCTAACAATTCCCATTCGTCGAATATAAACCGTGCGTCGGCTAATTCCGGGGCCTTCTTAATTTCTTCTGGCGACGGCCGGTGTCCTTTTAACGGGATAAACCCAACCGAAAAAGCGTTCAAAAAGCCGCCTTTATAGAGCTGATAGACTTCTTCGGCTCGGTCTGTCGTCGCAAACTTCACTTTCGCTTCGATCTTTTTCCGCCCTTTATAGAGCCAAATCGCTTTTCCAATCGGCGGCTCACTGGCATTATGGCTCCAAGGCACGACGGGGTTTTTGACGAAATTGTCGTGTTTCATACCCTTTGGACTCAAAACCTCGCCATCCCGGTCGATAGCCCCGGTCGATATGACCGCTTTAACCGTCCGTTCATCCTCATCGACCTCGGCCGCCTTACAAATCCCAAAGGCAAGCTGTTTTTCACCGTTTAGCTTTTGTTCGATCTCGATGTCGATCTGCTCGGTCTGATTTTTTTCTTCGTTTGTCATTATTCGACTCCTGTTTCTTATTTTTGTAGTTCTTGAACATTTTAGTCCTCTATCAGCACCGGCAGTATTGAACAGCGACACCCCGGATGTAACGGCGGATGATCTACATTACCATACCCGATTTTTAACGACTGGCCATCGGCTTCTATCGTATCGTCGTTGTCGATGTATGATTCATCGATTTCGACGATTTTCCCGTGCATCGAGTTACAGAACGGGCAAGTTCTTTCGTCCTCGGCCGTATCCCATTTCTTAGCGGCAACAACGCCGGATTGCTTCCATCCCTGCATTGTTCCCTCGTTATGTGCCCATATAGACTCGGTCCTCACTACCCGATCCGCTTTATACCTTGCGTCGAAGTTCGACCGGATACGCTTAATGAGCTGGCCTCTGGACTCACCAAGCTCGATCCCGTCTTTAAGCATACCCCGTATTTCCTTCTCGGTGGTTGCGATAATCGTTTTCATCTGGCCCCGGCGGGCCTCGAGTGCTTGCAGGACGGCTGGGCTCGATGCGTTATAGACCGCCGACGGGTTTAATTTCTCTAAGGAATCGATAACCCCCTGGACCATAATCCCCTTCAGGAACGGTAACATATCGTTTTCAAGGCGATCCTCCCATTTCTTTTTATCGAATATCGACGAAACAATATCGTTTTCAATATCTTTCGATATGGATTTCTGTTGATCTAATCTTTTACATATCTCTGATTCGATCTCTTTGAATAAGATTGTTAATTGTGTCCGAAATACCACCGGCATATAATCCGGCTTCGGTAATGGATTGCCCGGGCCGTCCTGCTTAACTTCAATAGAATCTATCGCTGACGCATCAACCGCCGCTTGCTTTTTCGGCGGTTCTGGCTCACCTATGGGGTTTGGGGCCTCTATTGGCGATTCACCCCAATCGACCGGATCAAGGCCGTCGTTTTCCCGTTCCTCATTAACGGAGGTGTATTTGCTGGTTAAATGTGATTCGATTTCTTTTAGACGAAACTCTGCGTCCTTCGGCCGGGCATCATCGAATAGCAGGAAAAGGCCCTCACCGAAATCCGGTGTGAATTGCTCGTTGAGCTTCTGCTCAAACTGGACCAATCGGGGGTTTATGGTGTACTGACTCCATAAATCCAGCGATGCGAACATATTTGCCCGGCTGATCTCCTGTATCTTCACAAAGCTAATAGGAACACCAAACGCCCCGCAAATCTCTTCGAGTGTCGCTGTCCTCCCCTTCATGAACGACATCTCTTTCGGCGAAAAACCAAACTCTTTCAGTTTGCCGCCGCCGGATGTAACCATAAACTTGCCCGTTTTATCGACACCTTTGTACTTTTTACGAAAATCAGACTCCATCCGCTTCCGCTCCTCTGGATCGACAAACCCATCGACGGGAATCTCAAGGATAACACCCGGTCGGCCGCCATTCTTGAACGAGGCAATCTCAAACCGGTTCATATAATCGTATAAATCGACCGCTTGCTCACATGCGGCTAAGGCGGAATCACCCCAAAACGGATCAGTCAGCGACGAGTTCCTGAAATGGACAATATCCTCCGGCGCGTAAGTTTCTTTGTTCTCACCCGTCCCGTACTGAAAACCCCGGATACCGTTAAGCTTATCCGGGAGTATTTTTACTTTTTGGGCGAGTAGAGGCCAGATATTTATGACTTCCCCGTTAGCCCCCCGTTCCTTGTACCAGAAGGCGTTAGCGATTGCCTCGAGAAATTGAAAAGACTGGTTCTTTAAGTCAAAAGCGTTTTGGTATGGGTTTACCTGCCGCAATAGGTCCAGTATCGGATGGTCAGTAACCTCCTCGAGTTCGTATGCACCAGCGACCCGTTCTGCGAGCTTTTGGCGTAAAAACGCCTGTTTTTTCTTCTTAACAGGGATTACTTGTGCTTTTCCTTTTACCCCTTTAATGCGATAAAGCCGAAGCGGGATTTGTGAACACGCCATCGCATTACGGTTAATGCAGGTATAAGCCCACCCCTTTACTTTACGGATAAGAACTTCGGGGTTCTTTGCCGGGTTCCAGCCAAAAATATTTAAGAAGTTTGATACGACGGCCGAATGAACAAACTGCTTCCCAAACATGGCCTGTGCGATCCGTAGTTTTATTCCCATAGGTTTGCCTTTTTTGTTCAAGATAGCATTGCCCGGTAATCTGTCAACCCTAAAAATCCTGCCAAATATCATCGTTATCCTCATCGACGGCGAAATCGCCCGGTGTAGTTTCCCTATTGGCGGCCTCTACAAAGTCCTGTTTCCCGTCGCTCCCATCGATTATTTCAAGGGAGGCAGGGACCCCTTTAAGCTTCGTAATGATATACCGGGCCGCATCGATCAAGTGGTCATTAAACTTTACCGGCATATTAAGCGGTGTTCCATCCCGATCCGTCGCCCATTTATAACCCTGAAGCTCTTTAATCAGGTTTGTCGATTCCCGATAAATGAGAATCCGGTACTGCTTCATCCGCTGGATACCGAAAACCACAGAATCCTTCCCTTTGACGGACGGCATACAGGGATGCCCGAGCGATCTGATCTCGGCGATAGATTTCGGCTCGGCAGAATCAGCGACCGTTGGTTTTTCCATCCGGCCATGCGTAATACCAAACAGCGTTACGGCGATCTCTTTGTTTGTCATGCCGACTTTATAACAGTGTTCACGAAGATATAAATCGTTACCCCTGAACCCTGCCTCAACGATAGATGATGGGTTTACTGAAAAACCAAAATCAATTCCGTACCCGGAAACATCGAAGTCTTGCGGCCAAACATCGCACTGCTCCCAATGCTCAAAAATAAGCCCTTTTAAGACACCCCAAACACCCCGGCAATAAATATCATAATAGTTTGAATCCTCATTTATTAGATTTTCAAGCCGGGCCTTATAAACATCATCCAGAAACTCATTATCCCGATAGGTCGAATGCATCACAGACATCGCATAAGTGATCTTTTTATTATCAACCTCCTGCGTCATTTCCTTGCGGGCAAACTGGTTTTCTGCCTCGATCTCTGCTTGTATGTCATCAGAAAATAGTTTTTGGCGAATCCAATGGTTTTCGTCGATAGGGTTAAACGACAGGATCAACTGTTTATAGTCCCAAGTAAACCCCCGAACACGCAAATCCAGTTGCTTGAAGTCGTCGTGCGTAAACTCCGTTGCTTCTTCCAGCCATACGCCGGTGATTCCATGTATTGATTTGATCTTTTCGGGATCGTCCAACCCCGTACATAGTATCTCGCTTCCGCCCACAAAATGAAAAGACATCGTTGTTTTATTGACTTTATAAACCCGTTGCAGATTCCATTGGTTCAATATATCTTTAAGGAGTGGATAAATAGAGTTTCCGGCGGCTGGGCCTGTTTTTCTAAGACAGAGAAACTTATGTTTCTTCTTCTTGCTCATCCCTTTGAGTATCCGCAAGATAAGTTTTTGTGCAACCGCCACCGATTTACCCGACCCCGCACCCCCAATCAAAACAAAGTAACGGTCTTTGTTTGTCATTATCGGGACAAAGTTCGGATTGATAAATTGCATTAACCCTTTAGCGTCAACTTGGATCATATGTCTTGAAGCTCCTGCGGGAATATAATCGCTATTTGTACTTCGGCCGTCGATTCGCCATGAAGCTCTCGCTCCAGTTTAACACCATCGCTAATCATCGTCCGGGCCTCTGTTACTGATATTTCGCCTTTTTTAACCTCTTTGAGCTTCTCATACCCCTTCGCCTGAAGTGCTTGGGCTAATCCGATATGCCGTTTTCGCCGCTTTGCTTCTTCGGATGCGACGGTGTCATCGACTTTTTGCTCTGTTTTGTCCCATCTGGCCTGCCGCCTTTTAGCCCATTCCTGTTTTTTGACATACTTACAAATCGACACTTTAGATATATTGAGCTCTTTGCTGATTTTAGAATAAGGGATTTTATTACAGTACATCTCAAACGCTTCGTCGATCAGCACTTTCGGGATACCAGCCCCACGCCCTTTTTCTCTTGGCCGCTCTGCGATAACCTTTTGGATTTCTTTTTCTTTTTTTGTCGGCATAGGTGTTATTGCTGTTTTTTTCGTCCCCATGTATTCCATCCATGAAACGCCAGCCCAAGAAAGATCATATCCCGCCCAAAGAGCGACCACATTCCCGCCTGTGCGTGCAAACCAGCCGACAGGGTGTTTGATACCAGCCATATGATAAAGCACGCCCTGATGCGATAATTATTGAACACAACGCCGATGACAGCCAGCATCCCGGATATAGCACCAACGAGTTCGATCATTCTGTATTTTCTCCTAAATCATTAAGCTGAACGGCCTGTTTCCCAGTATAGTCCTCCCAGCGCTTGATGATGACATCGCAGTAATGAGGGTCCATCTCTATGGTGTAGCAGGTGCGTCGTGTCTTCTCTGCTGCGATCAGTGTGCTGCCGCTGCCTCCGAACGGGTCGATGATGAGCTGCTTTGGCCTGCTGGACCATTCGATGCATCTCTGGATGAGCGATATTGGTTTCATTGTTGGATGGAGCTCACTGACCGATGGCTTGTCGCACCGGATGA
>QNBU01000046.1 GCA_003644215.1 Planctomycetota bacterium | reverse complement strand
TGAAAGAGCAGATTGAACTGGCGTTGCGTCACGAATGCAAACTCAAAGAATGCCCAACGGGTGATTGCTCGAACCTGGCTGATATCCACGCAAACGAACTGCTCAAACGCATCCCGGCAATCCGCCAGGTTTTGAAAACAGATGTTGCCGCGGCCTATGACGGCGATCCGGCTGCAAAGTCGTTCGAAGAGATTGTGGTGAGCTATCCCTTTATTTTGGCCATCGCCGTACACCGCATCGCACACGAACTCTATCAAATGGAGATTCCTCTGATCTCCCGGATTATGTCCGAATACGCCCATTCGCAGACGGGGATTGATATCCATCCGGGTGCGAGGATCGGTACTTATTTCTTTATCGATCACGGCACGGGAGTGGTCATTGGCGAAACAGCCGTCATCGGCAGTCGTGTGAAGATCTATCAGGGCGTAACACTCGGGGCGCTGAGCTTTCCCAAGGATGAACGCGGCCGGATTATCAAAGGCCACAAGCGGCACCCGACGCTTGAAGATAATGTAACGGTGTATGCCGAGGCCACCATTCTTGGAGATATTACGATCGGAAAAAACGCGGTTGTCGGTGGCAATGTCTGGATTCGTGAGTCGATACCCTCCGGGGTTGTGGCGGCCATTACAAAACCGGAGGCGCTGTATAAGAAAAAAGGGCCCGGCTTTGATGACCAATTGGAGTACTATTTATGAGTGCGGCGTTGCTCGAAAAAATACAAACCTTAAAAAAACAGCGGAACGCCGTGATTTTGGCCCATAACTATCAGCCCGGTGAGATTCAGGATATAGCTGATTTTACGGGCGATTCACTGGGGCTAAGTGTTCAGGCCGCTCAGACGGATGCAGAAGTGATCGTTTTTTGCGGCGTTCTTTTTATGGCAGAAACAGCGGCCATTCTGTCGCCTCACAAAACAGTCTTGTTGCCGGATAAACACGCTGGCTGCCCCATGGCCGATATGATAAACGCCCGGCAGTTGCGGGAGTTGAAAGACCAGCACCCCGAGGCGCTGGTGGTTTGTTATGTCAATTCCACCGCCAAAGTAAAGGCATTGAGTGATTATTGCTGCACCAGTGGCAATGCGCTCGAATTGGTGAGTTCTTTGCCGGCCGAACGCGAGATCATTTTCGTTCCTGATAAGAATCTTGGCGGCTTCATTATTGATCAGACCGGTCGGGATATGATTCTCTGGCCTGGATATTGTTCGACACATATGCGGATCCTGGCGGCCGATGTACTCACCGTCCGAGAAGAACATCCCAACGCACGGGTGCTGGCGCATCCGGAATGCAGCCCGGATGTTCGGGCGATAGCAGACGAATTGCTCAGCACCGGCGGCATGCTTAAGTTTGTTAAAACAACTGATGTGAGTGAATTTATCATTGCGACGGAAAACGGAATTATTCACTCGCTTCAAAATCAAAACCCGGATAAGCGGTTTTACCCGGCGACGGAAAAAGCCATGTGTCCGAATATGAAGAAAATATCACTGGAAAAGGTGGCCTGGGCGTTGGAGGATATGCAGTATCAAATTACCGTGCCTGAACCGATCTGTTCGGATGCAAGACAATCGCTGGATAGAATGTTGCAGGTTATCCCGGAATAAACGCAAATGTTAATCAGAACATAAGGAATCGATACGATGGAAGAAAAAAAATATAAATTGGAAACACTGGCCTTGCACGCAGGTCAGGAAGTTGACCCTGCGACACTGAGTCGCGCGGTGCCGATTTATCAGACGACCAGTTATGTGTTCAATGACAGCGAGCATGCCGCGAATCTCTTTGCACTGAAAGAGTTCGGCAATATCTATACCCGGCTCATGAATCCAACGACCGATGTACTCGAAAAACGCATCGCGGCGATGGAAGGCGGCGTCGGAGCATGTGCATTCAGCTCCGGGATGGCCGCGATTACAGCCGCTGTTCAGAATATCGCTCCGGCCGGTTCACACATTGTTTCTTCGAATTCGTTGTATGGCGGCACGTGTACGCTGTTTTCACATACACTGCCGAAGATGGGCGTTGAAGTATCGTTGGTCGATCCGAATGATCCGCAGAATTTTGCCGATGCGATTAAGGACAATACACACCTGATTTATTTTGAAACGATCGGCAATCCGAAAAATGACATCCTTCAATACGAGGCAATCGCCAAGATCGCACACGACAACGGCCTGCCCGTGATTTGCGACAATACCGTTGCTTCGCCGTACTTGTTTAGGCCCATTGAACACGGCGTTGATATTGTGGTGCATTCCTGCACAAAGATCATCGGCGGACACGGGACCAGTGTTGGCGGCATTGTGGTTGATTCCGGCAATTTCAAGTGGGACAACGGCAAGTTTCCAGAATTGACAGAGCCGGATCCGAGTTACCACGGTCTGAAATACTACGAAGCCCTCGGCGAATTGGCCTATATCATTAAGATTCGGACAAATATCCTGCGGGATACCGGTGGGTGTCTGTCGCCGTTTAATGCGTTCCAGTTGTTGCAGGGAGTGGAAACGCTGCACCTGCGTGCGCCGCGACATTGCGAAAATGCCTTGGCGTTGGCGACATATCTTGAAAAACACCCTGCTGTTAGCTGGGTGAACTACCCCGGCCTGGCGTCGCATCCGAATTACGATCTGGCGAAAAAGTATTTGCCGGACGGACAGGGTGCGATTCTTGGATTTGGAATCAAGGGCGGTCAAGAAGCCGGTGTTAAGTTTATCGACAGTGTGAAACTCGCCAGTCATTTGGCGAATGTTCTCGACAGCAAAACGCTCGTCATTCATCCGGCCAGCACGACCCATCAGCAGTTGACCGTTGATGAACAGGCCGCTGCGGGTGTTACCCCGGACTTCGTCCGCGCTTCAGTGGGAACCGAACATATTGATGATATTATTGCCGACTTTGATCAGGCACTAAAGGCCAGTCAAGCTTAGCTTTTGAGAGGTTTTTTTGATGTGGGATTATACAGATGGCGTAATGGAGCAGTTTCACCATCCGAGGAATGTCGGCAAAATTGACAATCCCGATGGTGTTGGCGAGGTGGGTTCGCTGTCTTGCGGCGATGCGCTGACGTTGATGTTCAAGCTGGACGCTGAGGGTCGTATTGATGATGTCAAATTTCAAACATTCGGTTGTGCCAGTGCGATTGCTTCGTCCTCTGTTTTGACCGAGATGATTAAGGGGATGACCCTTGAAGAAGCGGCGAAGGTTACCAACAGAGATATTGTAAACAAGCTCGGCGGCCTGCCGGATCAGAAGATGCATTGTTCGGTGATGGGTCAGGAGGCGCTTGAAGCGGCGATTGCCGATTACTACACCCGAAGGGGCGGTACGGCCCCGACGACGCAAACAGGCAGTATCGTTTGTACCTGTTTTGGCGTAACCGACGAAGAGATTCGCAAGGTCGTTGCCGAAAACGACCTGACGACAGTTGAAGAGGTAACCAACTTCTGTAAGGCCGGCGGCGGCTGCGGCGGTTGCAAAGAACGCATCGCCGAACTGGTCGAAGAGGTGCAGGGCCAAAGGGCTTCTGTCGAACATAAAGCCAAGCCGACCAGGCCGGCGAAATTGACGAATATCCAAAAGATACAGCTCGTCCAGGAAACAATCAACGCCCAAATCCGTCCGACCCTGCAGTCCGATGGAGGTGATATTGAACTGTTGGATGTTGAGGGCAATAAAGTGCTTGTCGCGTTTCGCGGGATGTGTGCTCAGTGTAAGATGGCCGAATACACGATGAAAGATGTCGTTGAGGCCCGGCTCAAGGAATTTGTCAGCGACGATCTGTTTGTTGAAGAAGTAAAAGACTAATTTTAGCGGGAGCAATTCCGATGCAAAGCGTTATCTATATGGACAACAATGCCACGACTCAGGTGGCCGAAGAAGTGATCGAAGAGATGATGCCGTACCTTCGCGATAAATACGGCAATCCATCAAGTATGCACACATTCGGCGGGCAGGTCGGCAAACAAATCGCACAGGCCCGGCAGCGCGTGGCGGCCTTGCTGGGCTGTGAGCCGGACGAGATTCTTTTTACCAGTTGCGGCACCGAAAGCGACAATACGGCGATCAAAGGAACGCTGTCGTCGTATCCCAATCGCCGCAAGGTGGTTACGACCCGTGTCGAACATCCCGCCGTACTGACGACCTGTCGCGATCTGGAGCGCCACGGCTACAGTGTCAGCGAGGTCGGCGTCGACGGCCAGGGTCGGCTGGATATCGATGAGTTGGGTTTTCGGCTGGACGACAATACGGCGATGGTTTCGGTGATGTGGGCCAATAACGAAACCGGAACGGTTTTTCCCGTCGAACAGATTGCCGAACTTGCAAAAGCGCGAGGGATTGTTTTCCATACAGACGGCGTGCAGGCGGTTGGAAAAATACCAATCAACCTCAAAGACAGCTCGATTGATCTGTTGAGCGTCTCCGGCCATAAACTCCACGCTCCCAAGGGCGTCGGCGTTTTGTATGTTCGCCGGGGTACGCGGATGGGAATCTTTATGCACGGCGGCCATCAGGAATCGGGCCGTCGGGGCGGGACGGAGAATGTGCCGTCCATTATCGCGATGGGCAAGGCGTGTGAGTTGGCGATGCGGGACAGGGCCGACGAAAACAAGCGGATTAGGGCATTGCGGGACACGCTGGAAAAGGGCATTCTTTCTTCATGCCCGGATTGCTTTGTCAACGGCGATGCGGAAAATCGTCTGCCAAATACCTCCAATATCAGCTTTGAATTTATCGAAGGCGAATCGATTTTGATGTTGCTGGATCAGTTTGGCGTCTGTGCCAGCTCTGGTTCGGCCTGTACCTCCGGTTCGCTGGAACCGTCGCATGTCCTGCGGGCGATGGGTGTGCCGTTTACCGCCGCGCACGGCTCGATCCGATTTAGCTTGAGCCGCTACACGACCCAAGAGGAGATAGAGTTCGTTATCGAGAAGTTGCCGCCGATCGTCAACCGCCTGCGTGAATTAAGCCCCTTCGTTAAAACTTAAATTCACAGTCATCCCATAAACCTGTAAACTCAGCGTTACGACAAGTGGCCGGTGCGATAGTGTTTCTTTAACCGGTGCCCGCGGTCAAGCTGTGCTTGGCCGTGTTGGCTGTCAAGCGTACATTTTGGCTTTTTAGCATATAGGGCCGGCCATGTCCAACAGGGGCTAAACTGAAAACGCCGGCGTCTCGCCCGCATGTCCCACTGCCTTCTGCTGTTATTATTTCAAAAATCTGCGAAAATCCGTGAAATCCCCGGTTTCATTCTTTTTTGATTGCTCACTCGACCGCCCCAAGTTCATTGGTAATACAATCTTGATGCGCCCGCCAAAAGTCTTCAATCGCCAGTTAAAAACAGTGATAATGAACAAAAAACGCAGGCGTTAAACGCACAAAATGAAAGAATACCGGAGGTGGGACTTGAACCCACACTCCCCGAGGGGAACGGGATTTTGAATCCCGCGCGTCTGCCAATTCCGCCACTCCGGCAAGTCTTTATGCCGTAACCGCTTATGTTTATTCTGCTGGCTACAGAAAGCGGTCAAGTATCAATTCTCATGTCAATTCTCGTGGTAAGAATCGAATCGGGATTATAGCAAAAGCATTTGAATTGTCAATCTTTACGGTCAAAATAGTGTAAAGTTGATATTGACGCGGATGGGCCTGTAGCCGAAAGCGGCCAAGCCCAGGGGTCGCAACAAAGGCAGCCGCGGGCTCAGGCCAATAGGCCGTAACCCGTGGTACAGATGCCGTTAGCATTTACAACCCTGTAAGGAGTTGGATATCCGATTGAGGTCTTGGGGGTTCCCGATACCCCACGACTTTCCCCTTGACCGGCCCCTGTCAATCGGTTAGTCTCCGCCCTGAAATCTGTGGAAATCAGTGTAATCTGTGGACCCCTAAAAAATGGAAAAAACAAAGAATTTAGCGGCGTTTAAGCGGATCTGGTCTTATGTCTGGCCGCAGTGGCCGCGTGTGGTGGCGGTGTTTTTCTGGGCCGGCCTGATGGCCTGTATGCTCTCGGTTAGTATCGTTGCCATGATCCCGGTGTTGAAGGTGATGATGGGTGAGGAAGGGCTGCACGGCTATGTGGATCGCAATATCTGCGACAAACGCTACGGCATGGATTTCTACCTGCCCAATAAGTCAGATTTGTCCAGCGATGCTAAAACGATGAATCGGCAGCTCGTCGTTGTGAGCATCAAAAAGGACAGTTGGGCGCAGCAGGCCGGTTTAGAACTTTACGACCGAATCTTGGGTGTTTCACAGCAGCCCGATGGGCCGGAGATGACGGCCGCGATGAAAATGCAGGAGATACTGGCGACTTGTACCCCCGGACAGATTCTAAAAATTACCCTGAAACGGACAGATGGCCAAAGTGCCACCGTTGTTCAGACAGCCCCAGCCCAGCTCTGGTATGCGGATGCCGTGCAGTGGGTGGCGGGGCATGTGCCGCGCAGCGAGACGGATGAACACAAGTTTCAAGCGATTATGGTGATTATGATCGCGATGGTCGTTATTACGATTTTCCGGTGCTTGGCGCGATTTTATCAGGCCTATCTGGGCGCAAAGATTGTTAATATCGCGGTGATGCGCATCCGCGAGGATGTCTTTAGACATGTGATGTTTATGTCCATCGGATTTTTCTCTGCTCGAGGTACCAGTGATACCACCAGCCGAATCTTGGGTGATGTCGGCGTAACCGGCAAGGGGATCAAGGTGCTTCTCGGCAAGGCCGTTCGTGAACCCTTTACCGCCATTGCCATGCTGGCGGTGGCGTTCGGTATTAATTGGCAGTTGACGGCCATTTTCCTAAGTTCGGCGCCCGTGGTCATTGGCCTGTTTGCCATTCTGGGAAAAAAGATGAAACGGGCGACTAAAAAGACGCTGGTCATAACGGCTCATATCCTCGGCCGCATCCAGGGGGCGATGAATGCGCTGCCTGTAGTGAAGGTCTATAACCGACAGCAACATGAGATCGACCATTATCAGAAAGCGAACCGATCACTGCTCAGACAAAACCTCAAGAAAGCTAAAATCGAAGTCGGCACCAATCCGCTCTTGGATGTGATGGGGATGATAACAATGTCTGCGGCGATTCTGGTCGGTGCGGCCTGGGTCAGCGGCGAATACCCCCGTCTTCAACCCACTGAGTTTTTTATCCTGATTGGCCTTCTGGGAGGTGCCGCCGAATCCATCCGAAAGGTCAGCAATGTATGGAACAGCATACAGCAGGCCAATGCTGCTGCCGAGCGAGTCTTTGCCGTAATTGACGAACCGCGCGAGTTGGAAGCAGCGGATGCGGTCAACTTGCAGCCATTATGCAATAACATCAAATTCAACGATATTGTCTTTACCTATCCCGGTGCCAATACCCAGGCCCTGAAGGGAATAAACCTGTCCGTTCCCGCCGGCCAGACGGTGGCGGTCGTCGGGCCTAATGGCTCCGGCAAGTCCACATTGGTCAACCTGCTCCCCCGGTTCTACGATCCCGACAGCGGCCAGATTTTTATTGACGGCCAGGATATTCACCAATCCACACTGGTGTCTCTGCGTGACCAGATCAGTATGGTCACGCAGAAGGTGATCACCTTTAACGATACGATTGCCCATAACATAGCCTACGGCAAGCCCGATGCGACAACCGACGAGATTGTCGATGCGGCCAAACGCGCCTTTGCCCATGAGATCATCGAGCCGCTGCCGGCCGGGT
>QNBU01000045.1 GCA_003644215.1 Planctomycetota bacterium | reverse complement strand
CTAACTCCAATTCGGTAAACACATCGGTCCGGGGATCATACACGATAGGCGGGTCGTGACCGGCTGATACATAGTGCATTTTATTGGACTTTGAATCGATTGAACACAGGAGCATTGTCATAAAACGCCCGGATCGAATACCGTCTTTGGCCAGATGTTCATTCAGATGGGTCATCAAATGAGCGAGTGAATCTGATTCGTTGCTGTGGCTGCGAAGAATGCCGCGAGCGGTGGCCATTAACAATGCCGCCGCAACTCCGTGGCCCATAACATCTCCCAGAGCTGTTACGACCATTGTTTCAGAAAACTCCATCACATCGAGAAAATCATAATAATCGCCCCCCGTTTGATCACAATAGGTGCTGTTTCCGGCAATATCCAGCCCTTCTACCTGCGGCGAATGGGAGGGGAGCAGATTTTTCTGAACCTCCATTGCTAACGCCAGTGAACGACGGAGCTGAATACGATCCTGCAGATCGTCCATCATATGATTCAGGGCATCGCTCAGTTGGGCCATTTCCAGGTTGTCTGTCAGTTCGATACGATCTTCCAGTTGGCCTTGGCCGATTTTTCGGACATGGCGAACCAAAGCCAGAAACGGCCGTATCATCAAAATGACAATCCCAATGCTTAACAAAAGCATAAATAGAACGGCGGCAAAACCTAAAAGAATGCTTTCATTCCGGCTGTGCTGAATGTCGGCAAGAAAATCTATATCGGGTACCAGTGTAACGATCAGCCAATCAAGATTCTGTCGATTCTGATAGCCAGACACGACGAGCCGCATCGGTTGGCCCTCGATGTCAATTTTTACCCACTGGCTGTTCGAGATATTTTGAAGAGTTCCAAACTTTAATTGCAGCTTCTGTGTCGCCTGTTTAATCCAGAAATCCGTTGCCTCTACCGCTGGCAGGCGATTGACACCCTCTTTCATACAACTTAGACCCACGCTCGTAGCAACCAGATTTCCGTCTCGTTCAAGGATAAAGGCCTTACCGGTCTTTCCAATCTGCAGGCGATGAAGGAATGCGGAGATGTCGTCCAGTGTCAGTTCACTGTTAATGACGCCAACAATAGTCCCTTCTGAATTGCGGATCGGTTCCACATAAGGGACGCCGAGGGTTTCACCCCGACCGTTCCGCAGCCAGATATACACCTTTCCCCAGGTTGGTTTACCCGCCTCAATGGCGGCTCGATACCATGGCCGAAGTGTTGTTTGAAATGCGTACTGGCTCAGGCGGTCTCCGCCGATCTGCCCGCCATCGTCCAGCGGATATTCTTCCATAAGAGCAGAAGGCGATTTTTTGACAGCGTACTCATAGGTCGTTTCGCCCGGATAGCGGATGTTCCACATCACTTCACCCGTCTCTGCACCGATGACAACACTACTGACGGCTGGAAAAATATTCAGGATTTCAAAGACTGGCAGGCGGTTACGATCCATCTCCTTAAGTGATAGTTCACCGGTTGTGAACATTCGCTTGCTCAATTCATTGATCGCCGGCGGCATATCGAGAAGATGACCCAGGTGCTCTTCGATCCGGCTGTGAATTTGATGCATGCTTTGGCTGGCCAGATCATCCGCAGACTCACGACCCGTTGAATAAGCCAACCAAGTCAGAACCGAGGCGACAAATACCACGGGCAACACCAATAATGGCGGCAGGACCCATTTGATAGAAATTCGTGAAAACATAGAGCAACTCCTTGTGTCGGATCAAACAAAATCGTAACACATTTCCGGGATTGGAAATCCACTCGATATGCTATTTTTTTTCAATCTTAAATACTTTATGCAAGCTGGTTATCTTGAATATCTGATAGATTTGTTTACTCATATTCCTCAGTTTCAGTTTCCCCTGACTCTGAGCGATTGCCTTGTGCAGTTTCAGCAGGAAACCCAGGAACGAGGAGGACATAAACTTGACATTTTTGAAATCCAGCGTCACTGTCGTCCCGGGAGAGACATTGACAAGTTCCATGACATGTTTTTCGATTGCTGCAATATGGTCCTCGTCCGCAATCTTTGCGTCTTTGAATGTATCAAGACATCACCATAGATCGGCTCAATGATTAAATGCGGGTTGTTCAAATCAAAACGCATCTGTCCCCTTCAGTTTATTATCTCTTATGAACTTAATTATCTTTTTGGTATTTCATGCTGGCAACCTTGTCTGCAGAGCAATGCCGCTTTCGGAAATCATTTACTTCCAACGATGCTCTTTGATGGATGCCAGTATCATCTCGGCGCATTCCAAAGCCGCCAGCCCCTCGGCACCGGTTACTTCGGGGCGTTTGTTCGTGTCGATAATCGCATTCAAAAACGCTTCCTGCTCAACGCGCAGCGGCTCGGAATCTTCGATTTGCAGTTGTTCGATATGCAGCAGGTCCGGCCAGTTCACCGTTGAAAAGTCAAAATCCTGCGCTTCCTGATGCTCGCGAATCCATTTGACCAGATCCGTATTCTTGTCGGCCTTAATCGCAATGCCTTCTTTACGGAAAAAGTCCAGCGACAGATACGCCTGCCGACTGAACACACGCACCTTGCGTTCGGTCTTGAGCGCGAGCCGCGAGGCAGTGATATTGGCAATACAACCATTCTCGAAAAAGATGCGGGCATTGCACACATCCTCTTCATCGGCAATCACATTGACACCTGCCGCGTCAACCCGTTTGACCTTGCTGTTGGCCAGCGACAGGATAATATCAATATCGTGGATCATCACATCCAGCACCACACCGATATCCATCGAACGAAATGGATACGGACTGACACGATTGGCCTCGATAAACGACGGCTCGATGTGCAGCCGTTTCATCGCCTGCACAACCGGATTGCATCGTTCCGAATGCCCGACGGCAACAATTGTATCGTTGGCCTTGGCCAGTTCGACGATTTCGCGGCCCTGCTCCACGCTTGAAGCCAGTGGCTTTTCAATCAGAACCGGAACCTTGTTTTTGATAAACAGCGTCGCCAGTTCGTGATGAGCAATCGTCGGGGCCGAAATCGTAACAGCGTCAACCTTGCCGATCAGCGAAGCCGGATCGGTCGTCGCTTCACAGTCAAACGACTCAGCCAGCAATTCGGCCCTTTCCATATCCGCATCGGCCACCGCGACAAGTTCGGCATTGTCGATTTTGTTATAAACCTTGGCATGAATTTTCCCCATTTTTCCGGCGCCGATCACGGCGGTGCGTAATTTTGTCATATTTAGGATTTTTCTATTTTAAGATTTCGATTTTTATCGTATCGCTTTCGGGCTTCTCACACGGCCAAGCACAGCTTGACCGTGCCACCCGCCGGTTAGTCTCTAAACAATTCAAGGTGTCGGCCAAAGCGTTGTTTGCCGCCTCTGATGAGCGCATCGACGATATCCTGAACGGGTGCTTCCAAGTTGCCCTTTTCGACAAGCTCCTTTGCCCGTTCCAGGATGGGGCCGTTGTTTCGCCAGATATACTTAAATGCCCTGAACACCTCTTTCTGCTCTTCCGGCGTCAGTCCCGCACGCGCCATGCCGCGCTTATTAACCGCACGAACCTCCATCGGATAATGCCCGCTGACGATCACGAACGGGGGGACATCGTGGTTGATCCCCGTTAAACCGGCCGCGTAACACCATTTTCCAATCGTAACAAACTGATGTGTCAGCACATTGCCGCTGAGCCAGACGCCTGTTTCAAGTTTACAGTGGCCCGACACCTGGGTTGCGTTGCTGATGACGATTTTATCTTCAAGTACACAGTCATGCCCCAAATGGACATTAATCATCAATAGATTGCTGTTACCAATAATCG
Source organism: Planctomycetota bacterium (assembly GCA_003644215.1). Taxonomy (GTDB): domain Bacteria; phylum Planctomycetota; class Phycisphaerae; order Sedimentisphaerales; family Anaerohalosphaeraceae; genus 4572-13. The sequence goes on along the minus strand of QNBU01000045.1, from coordinate 4,008 downwards.
TGTTTTCATTCGGGAACATACTCGGATGCACGGTTACATATTCACGGATGATATTGTTGTCGCCAATCTTCAGGCCGCCAATTTTAGTATCATCGTCAAAGCCAAGAATCTGCGGCGGCCGTCCAATAACAGCTCCGGCGAAAACACGATTATTCTCACCCATTTTGGTATCCTTGCCGATGACCACATGTGTATCGAGTATGGTATTGGCACCAATCACAGCACCCTCATCCACAACGGTATAAGGTCCAACTGTTACATTCGAGCCAATCTTCGCGCTCGATGCGATCACAGCCGTCGGATGAATCATATCACTCATAATGTTAATATACCTCCGGTCTTCAATTCAAAATTTATAATTATTTAGATTTCATCATCAACCAACATAAACTTCAACTGGGCCTCGGCCACCACATCGTCGCCTACCATCGCCGTACAATTACACTTTGCCGCCCGGCTGCGAACCTTGTCGGCTTCGGCTATCAAAATCAACTGGTCGCCCGGTGTTACAGCTTTCCGAATCTTTACTGCGTCCATCGTCAGCAGCACGGCCAGTTTACCGGTATGCTCCAGTTTCTGCGCAAACAACAAGCCCGACACCTGCGCCAATGCCTCGACGATCAACACGCCCGGCATCACCGGTGTTCCGGGGAAATGCCCCTGAAAAAACTGCTCGTTAAATGTTACATTCTTAATCCCTTTGATCCGGCGGTCTTTTTCAATTTCAACAACCTTGTCCACCAACAAAAACGGGTAACGATGCGGCAGTATCCGCTGGATGCGTTTGATGTCCAGAATCGGTTTACCCGCCAACGATTTTTCCTGTTCGGCTTTGCGAAAAGACTCGACAATCCGCGTCACCAGTTTCTGGTTCAGGGCATGGCCGGACTTGTAAGCAACAATGCGCCCTTGAATAGGATGTCCCGCCAAACGCAAATCGCCAATCAGGTCAACAACTTTATGGCGAACACATTCGTCGGGATAGCGAAAACTGTTTTTGATCGGGCCATCTGAATTGATTACAAGAATATCTTTTGGCCCCAGATGGGATCCGATTCCCGCCGCCTGCATCTGCAGGGCCTCCGCCTCCAGCACAAAAGTCCGGGCGCGGGCCAAATTTTCAGTATAATTATCCTCATTCAACTGGCAGGAATATATCTGCCGGCCAATGCCGGTATGCTGAGTGTAGTCCAAATCGTAGGTGATATTAAGCCCGCCCTCATTCGACGGAAGCGCATAGATGGATTTATCGTCTTGGGTAATGCAGATGGATTCTGAAATGACAATCGGATGCTGCTCGGCGGCCTGAATATCAATACCGCATTTTTTCAGCGTAACAAAAAACTCATGACTGCTGCCGTCAAGCCCGGGGAGTTCTTCGGCGTCCAGCTCAATGGTAATATTATCAATATCCAACGCGGCGATTGCGGCTAAACAGTGCTCGGAGGTTTCAATATAGACATCGCCGACACCGAGTGCGGTGCGGCGGTCGCGATGAACGATGTTTTCGGGGCGAACCTTAACCGAGACCGCAGGATCAGCGTCTGTGCGCATGAAAACAACCCCCGTATCCGGCGGTGCCGGCTTGAACAGGATTCTTACGTCGCATCCACTGAAAAGCCCTTTACCAGACAGCCGGGCCTCAGTTTTTATTGTTTTTTGTTGCTTCAAGCTTTTCTATCCTCTTACCAAGCTGCTTCACTTCTTTGGCCAGTTCAGGAAGATTTCGATAAACACTCTTGCTTTTCAGTTCTCTTCTCACATCACGAGCCGGCAGGCCCAACACCGTTTGTCCGGGTTCAATCTTCCCGGTCGCAACAGCTTGCGCCCCAAGAACGGCACCGTCACCAATTTCAACATGGTCAGACGACCCGGATGCGCCGGCAAACACAACGCCGTTTCCGACTTTGGTGCTTCCGGAAATACCCACATGGCCAGCCATCAGACAGCACTTGCCTGTCTGTACATTATGAGCGATTTGGACGAGATTATCAACCTTTGTTCCGGCCCCGATCAGCGTATTGCCGAATTTGGCCCGGTCAATACAGCTATTAGAGCCGATTTCGACGCCGTCTTCAAGGATGACTCCACCATTATGGGGGATCAGCCGATGCGCACCGTCAACAAAGGAGTACCCGAATCCCGTTGCGCCAATCGTGGAATTCGCCTGAATCACGCAGAAATTCCCGATTTGGCAATTATGATACACAACGACATGACTGTCCAATCGGCAGCTTGAGCCGATTGTGGTGTTTTCACCAATCGAACAGTTCGGACCAATTATCGTATCCGGACCAACGCAAACGCCATGGGCAATATACGCCCCCGGCCCCACAGTCGCCGATGAATCGACAGATGCCGTCGGTTCGACAACAGCGGTCGGGTGGACGCCCTCGGCCGCCGTCAGTATTGGCTCAAACAACTTCAACAACGAAATCAGAGCCGCATCGACACTCGCCACCACCAACTGATCCATATCGCAATCGTCCACCGGCTTATCGACCAACACACCCGCCGCGGTGCTTTGACTGAGCGTTTTGACATACTTGGCCGATGTCAGAAAACACAGCTCGCTGCCGCCGGCGTCCGCAATGGTATTGACACCGGTAATGTCCTGTTGACCATCACCGATAAGTTGTGCCTGCAACTTGGTTGCGATTTCAGATAACAACATCGTTTAACTCCAGCCTACGAACCACGAACTCCGAACTAATTCGTTTTGTCCAGTGCCGCAAGGACTTCATCCGTCAGGTCATATTGACTGTTATGATAGAGCAACTTCCTGGTTTTTACCGTCAGCATAAAATCCTGCAAGCTCGGCGACGGCAAAAGCAGGGACTCGTCCGCTATCACCATATCCAACCCCTTATCTTTCGCAACATCGGCAACGACCTTGAGCAACTGCTGATAAAGCTCTTCGGTCCACCGCTGCATCTCAAAAGTTACTTTATCCTGATAAAATTTGTTTTTGGCTTCCAGCATCGCCCCTTTTTCGACCATCTCCTGTCTGAGTTTGAGGAAATCCTCAGTGCCAGGCGTCCGCAGTTTCAGATTGGCGCCAATCGCTTCAAATTCCGTTCTCATTTGATTGAATCGGTTTTTCGTATCGGTCTGCTCCTGTTGCATCTTTTCCTGCCACTGCTTATTCTTGGCGCTATTTTCAAGAACCTTGGTCACATCCACCACGCCGATCTTCGCCGGCTTGATCGCCGAGTCCGCATCGAGTTTTCCCTGTTGATAAGCGCCCAGTAATACCAGAATCGCCGCCGTCAGTACCAGAATAGTCGTCTTTGAATGCTTCATCATGATTCCTTTCTTATTGTCTTAAATTGTCTGCTTAACTACGAACCACAAACTACGGACTAAAACAACGCGCCCATCGAAAAGCTGAACGCCTGCGTTTCATCTTCCTCTTCTTTCATAAACGGAGCGGCCAGTTCAAATCGCATCGGCACCGGGCCGAAAAACTGCGGGATCAATATCTGAATACCCGTCCCGACAGACATCCGGGGGCCGCCGTCATCAATAAAGCCGATGTCACTGAAAAACAGCCACGCAAATGTTTCGCTTCCCAGCGGCATCGAAATCTCAGCATTGCCCACAACAGCCCAGTCGCTGCCAATCGGCTCATTGCTCGGTCCGCCGCGCGGGCTGACGCCGCGATATTCAAAACCGCGCAGTGCCCAGCTCCCAATACCGCCGACATAGAATCGTTCGAATGTCGGTGCATCGCCAATCGTCGTCCCCGCGTGAATCTTCGTTTCGAGAACCGTCTTCAACTCATCCAAATCCTCGGTCAATGTATGATACCAACGATAAGTGCCTTCAAGAATCCCAAAGGTATGGTCGCCAAAGACCTGTTCGTAACCAATGTCAAAGTTATATCCTCTGCTCGGAATAAATCGTGTGTCCGTCGTGTTTTTACGGATATAAAGCCGCGTCCCAAACAGCAGATTGGACCCTTCAACATCGTTCACATCTTGGGGGGCGTCCCACTCAAGCTCTTCG
>QNBU01000044.1 GCA_003644215.1 Planctomycetota bacterium | reverse complement strand
TTTTCAAAAAGTAGTCGATGTGATAACCTATCGTCAAAATCGCAATCGGGACTCGCGCGTGTCCCACTGGAAAACGACCGTAAAAAAACTGGAGGCTTTGGGTATCGATGTTAATAGAATTCAATCATGTCTACCACTGGAGATATAGCCATGTCGCGCTGTAGTATTAATTACCAAAAAAAAACTAACAAAATTACAGGAATAATCGATGATTCTCAAAAAGTGGGGGTATTGATTTAAAATTCACATTATTATCACTCCATACAACCAGTTTTAGGCTACTATACCAGAAGAGTTGACAGGGAAATTAAAGGAGGAATTGAAAGTGTCCGGTGTCCGGTCCCTTTTCTTGACAATCTTTTTGTTTTCCACTAATTTCTGATTTCTATGGGACGCCCTAAACGAATTACGCTTGGTGGTTATGTTTATCATGTGCTCAACCGTGCTAATGGTCGCTTGCGGATATTCAAAAAGGATTCCGATTTCGCAGCTTTTGAGAAGATTCTCATCGAAGGGATCAAGCGGTTTGAGATACGGCTTTGCGGTTACTGCCTGATGGGTAACCACTGGCATCGGCCATTTACACAGTTAAATGAACACTCCCAAAAATTTACAACTCACAACTTGCGTCAGCGATTACCCAAACCGCTCCGCTGCTTCATCCGCTAATCCCTGATTCCGTTCGGCATAGATCGCCGTCGCACTCATATTCGTATGCCCCCAGCGTCGCCCCGGCGCATTCATACCCCATCTCCTTACGCACCTTCGTCGCCGCCGTATGCCGCAGCTGATACGGCGTCCACTTGGGCACCAAGTCCGGTTCCACCACCAGCGGCCGTTGCGTTGATAGAGTGATCCGGACAAGTCCTTGGGTGTTTGTTTGCGTCGTTTCTTAGCCATTTTTAACTCTCCTTGTAACTGAAAATTTAATTTCACTTAGAACCGGCGGTTCTAAAAGTTACAATTTAAGTTACAATGGCTTTTGATCTTGCAAGACGGGCATTAAAAAAACCCTGTAAGTTGTTCATTCACAAGGTTTTACAAAACAGCCGAAGAAGGGAATTGAACCCTCAACCTCAGCTTTACGAAAGCTGCGCTCTACCGTTGAGCTACCTCGGCGTCAGCGGGGATAATAACGATAACTCCCTTTTCTGTAAAGCGTTTTTTGGCTGGAATGTCAATTTTACACATAGGATCGATGCCCCCATTGACCGGGGTTTGAGGGTGCAACCCCCATCGGTTGCTGAAACCTGAAAACGATGTTTGACAGGATCGAGATACGGAGGTAGAATGCCTCCCGTAAGAGTAACTCTTTGCCCGAATAGAAAGGATATGAATTATGGCAGAAAATGTGATTGAACTGACGGATGACAGCTTTGAATCAACAATTAACGATGGCGTGGTATTGGTGGATTTTTGGGCACCGTGGTGCGGGCCTTGCAAAATGCTGACTCCGGTTATCGAGGAAATCGCAGGTGAATATGCCGGAAAAGCGACGATTTGCAAGATGAATACCGACGAGCATCGGGACGCGGCGGTTCAGCATGCGATCAGCGCGATTCCGACAATTATCTTATTCAATGGCGGCCAAGTCGCCAAAAAATGGGTGGGGCTAACCACCAAGGACGATCTCACCGAAGCGATTGATGAATCGCTGGGATAGTTTTACAGCCGTACATTTCAAATGACGCTAACGCCGATGCAGTCAGAAGATTGCGACGGCGTTTTTTTCGATATACACCCGCTTGGAAGCCAAGTGAGGCCGGCGGTGTCCGCGCGGCCAGGATTTATTTAACCTCGTAATACTGCTTCAAATCTTGACCTAATTCGGAAGACCCAAAAAAAGTGCGGATGAGAGGAGTCGAACCTCCACGTCCCAAAGGACACAGGCACCTGAAGCCTGCGCGTCTGCCAATTCCGCCACATCCGCAACAGAGTGGGTACTATAGCCATTTTTTACACCGCGTCAAGTGCTTTTTTGTAAGTGTTTGGGCAAAATTTCCTTACCAGACCCCGTCGTAACGGCTGCATTGATTGTGGCACGGCCATCCTGGCCGTGATTGACGGGGCTGCGTTTCACGGACTCCGAAGCCCGTGCCACCTTATGGATTGTCATTGATTTTGGGGGCTGGTTCATCTATGATGCTGGCTTGGTGATGGAACTCTTGAAATAAGGATGGATCGATGTCAGGTAACGGCTTTACACATCTTCATTTACATACGCAATACTCGCTTTTGGACGGGGCAATAGCGGCGAAAAAGCTGTTTGCCCGCTGCAAAGAACTGGGGATGGACTCGGTGGCAATTACCGACCATGGCAATTTGTATGGTGTGGTGGATTTCTATATGCAGGCCAGGGAAGCGGGCATTAAGCCGATTTTGGGGATCGAGGCCTATATCGCACCGAAGACCCGCTTCGATAAGGAAAAAGGCGGCGGCGTTAAGGAAAACATGTTCCATCTGATCCTGCTGGCCGAAAACACCACCGGCTATCATAACCTGCTGAAACTCAGCACCCTTGGGTTTACCGAGGGATTCTACCATCGCGCCCGCATTGATAAGGAAATACTTGCCGAATACAACGAAGGGCTGATTTGCATGACCGCCTGCATCGGCGGCGAAGTGCCGAGGGCGCTGGTTCGGGACGATTGGGACGCGGCTCGCAAGGCGGTTGATGACTACCTTGAGATTTTCGGACCCCAACGGTACTTTTTGGAGATTCAGCGGCACGATAACGATGAACATCCGGAACTGACGGGCAAGATGGTCGAACTGGCCGGAGAGATGGGCGTTGAGCTGGTCGCGACGAACGATGTTCATTTTCTCAACGCAGAGGACTTTGAGGCCCACAATGCCCTGTGCTGTATCAGTACCGGAAGCAAGGTAACCGATCCCGGACGACTGACCTACCCGCCGAGCGTTTATCTGAAAAGCCCCGAACAAATGCGGCAGTTGTTTAATGATGTGCCGCAGGCCTGCGACAATACGCTGAAAATTGCCGAACGGTGCAATGTCGAACTGGATTTGAGTAGCCGCCATGCCCCGGTGTATCGCCCCGAAGACGGCAGTACGCCGGAGGATTATCTCAAGCGGCTTGTCTATAAGGGCGCGAAGAAAAAATACGGCAAGGTTACAAAAGAAATTGAGAAACGGATTGAGCGGGAACTCAGTGTAATATCCGGCAAGGGGTTTGCCAGCTACTTTCTGATTTGCTGGGACTTTTGTGATTATGCCATCAAGAACCATATCCCCATCGGCGCCAGAGGCAGTGCTGTTGGTACGGTGGTTGGGTATTGTCTGGGCGTTTGCGATGTGGACCCGATCAAATATGACCTGCTGTTTGAGCGGTTTATGGATCCGGAGCGCGACGAGATGCCGGATATTGATATCGACATCTGCCAGGCCTCGCGGCCGGCAGCATTGGACTATGTGCGGAGTAAATATGGCGAGATCGCCCAGATTGTTACTTTTGGGACGATGAAGGCCAAAGCGGTGATTCGCGATGTCTGCCGGGTGATGGATGTGCCGCTGGCCGAGGCAGACCGGTTGGCGAAGCTGATTCCGGAAGAGTTGAAAATGACGCTGGATAAGGCGATGAAAGCTGAGCCGGACCTGAAGAAGGCCTACGACGAAAATGAAACGACACGAAAGGTGATTGACATCGGGCGAACGCTGGAGGGACTGGCCCGGCATAAATCGGTACACGCTTGCGGTGTCGTAATTGCCGATGAGCCGTTGTCAAATTTTTTGCCCCTGTGTAAAATGAAAGCGACGGATTCTGAATTGGTTACGCAACTTGAGGGTCCGACGGTTGAAAAAGTGGGCCTGCTGAAAATGGACTTCCTGGGGCTAAAGACCCTCAGCGTCATCCAGCGGGCGGTCGATCTGATTAAGGATTTACACAACAAAGAAATCGACATCGAGGCGATTGATATTACCGATCAGGAAGTGCTGAAAGGCGTTTTTGGATCCGGTCGAACGAAAGGTGTATTCCAGTTTGAGTCCGGCGGGATGCAGGATTTGCTGATGAAGCTCAAGCCCGACCGGATTGAGGACCTGATCGCAGCTAATGCGCTCTATCGCCCGGGGCCGATGGCGTTGATCCCGGATTTCATCGAGCGAAAACACGGGGCCAAATGGGAGGTTCCGCATCCGATTATGCGCCAGGTGCTGGAAGAGACCTTCGGCATTATGATCTATCAGGAACAGGTCATGCGGATTTGCAACCGGCTGGGTGATATTCCGCTGCGAGAGGCGTACGGTCTGATTAAGGCCATCGGCAAGAAAAAGAAAAAGATCATCAAGGCCGAGAAGAAACGCTTTGTTGCCGGGTGTGTCGATAAGGGGCTTAGTGAGAAAGAGGCCAACGAGATTTTTGAGCTGATTGAAAAGTTTGCCGGATACGGTTTTAACAAAAGCCACGCGACGCGGTATTCCTTTGTCGCCTATCAAACGGCGTGGCTGAAGCGATACTATCCGGTCGAGTTTATGGCAGCGCTGCTGACCTATGAAATGGGCAATACCGACAAAGTGGTCGATTATATCGAAGAATGCAAGGCGATGGAGATTGAGGTTTTGCCGCCGGATATTAACGAGAGTTTTGTGGATTTCACCGTCATTTACAATGAAGAACACGACCACCGCAAAGACAGCGGCGTCATCCGGTTTGGCTTGGCGGCGGTTAAGGGCGTGGGTGAAAAGGCGGTCCAGCAGATCATTGCCGCACGGGACAAGGCTGGACGGTTTAAGAGTTTGTTTAATTTCTGCGAGACCGTGGACCTGCGGGCGGCCAATAAGCAGGTGAATGAGGCGCTCATTAAAGGCGGGGCGTTTGACTCCTCCGGCGGCAGTCGCGCCCAGATGATGACCGGGCTTGAACAGGCGATGAAGATGGGGGCTTCGATGCAGTCCGACGCCGCCAGCGGCCAGATGAACTTCTTCGGCGATGGCGGCTTTGGCGCATCGGATAAGAGCGACCAGCAGAGTTTGCCGGATGTACAGCCGTGGCCGGAACCGATGATGCTGCAATTTGAAAAAGAGGTACTCGGTTTTTATGTAACCAGCAATCCGCTCAGCAAGCACGCTAAGATGATTGATATTTATTCGTCGGTCAATACCGCCCGGCTCAGTCCGAAATCCCAGGGCCGAGAGGTGATTATGGGCGGGATGATCGCGAAGATTCGCCGCTTAGTCACCAAGAACGGCCGCAATGCCGGGGCGAAGATGGCGGTGTTTGATCTGGAGGACTTGCAAGGGAAAATTGAAGTGGTGGTTTTTCCGAAAAAACTGGAGCAGTTTGGTGAATTAGTGGAAGTCGATAAGATACTTTTTGTTAAAGGCAAGGTCGATTGCCAGCGGGAAACGCCCAATATCCTGTGCGATGAGCTGATCTCAATGGAGGACATGGCCGAAAAGTTCGCCGCACGGGTTAGTATTGAACTGCTAACGGTGGACATCAGCCCCGAAACAGTCGAGCAGATTAAAAATTTGTGCCAAACCCATCGCGGCAAGAGTCCCGTGCATGTTAATGTACAAACCACCGGCGGCTATCGAATTGTCACTGTCGCCGACAAAGCAATGAATGTTCGTGCCGATGTGGACTTCTGCACAAAAATGGAAAAAGTAGTCGGCCGCGGCAATGTCAAACTCATGCGGAAAATGTAGATGACACAAAAAGCAATTGATATATTGAAGGTGCGGTGGCCGGAGGTGGTGCTGGTTGTGGGGTTGCATGTGGCGATGGCGTTGCTGATTGAGGATGTTGTCGCGGCGACAGAGGGGATGGATGCCCGCTCGGCGACGCCGCCGTTTTGGGCGACTTTTTTGCTGGGTATGGGGATGATCCTGTGCGGGATTCTCTGGCAGATGCTTTATCTGGGTTTTTTGAAGACCGCCGCGGCGAGCGGGGGGCAGCTGAAACAGCCGATGCAGTTGCTTCGTTCCGGCAGGCCGTATTTTTGGCGAATCCTGCTCTTTCAGATGCTGTTGGGATTTGCCGTCATGCTTCTCAACGCCGTCTTTTTGAATGTTCTGGGCGGGCTGATTTGGCAGGGGCGTCCGATTGAGGATTTACCGGTCTGGTTCGCTCAGATTTGTGCCTTGGCGGGGATGTTAATTGTTCTTAAGCCAATGCTGCTGGTTCCGGCGTGTGTTATCGTGTATGATCTTTCGGCATTTGCGGCATTTGGTCAGATGCGGTTTTACCGGCTCGGCCAGATCGACGGTATTTTCAAGGCGATAGCGATTGGCTTTGGAGTCATCGGGTTATCTGTACTGCCGTCTGTCCTGCTGGGTACTGAAGGCCAGCGGCGGTATCTTTCTTCAGGGTTGTACAGCGTTGCCACTTCACTTGTCCTGTTGATACTGGCGATGATGGCGGTACTCTGGATTCAGCAAGAATTCAATGCGTCGGCGGCCAAAGCAAGCGAAGAGCTTAGAGAATAGTTCATCTTGCAAAGCCCGTAGGGCTTTAATAACGGTAGCCGCGGGTGGAGCGAGTCCCAGCGGGACAAAGCGGAACCCGTGGTTGGTTATGTAGAAATTTCATCGACCCTGTAGGGGTCGAATAAGCAAGCAGTAATTTTGTTGGGACGCATTGTTCAACCCCTACGGGGACTGATAAGGAAGATAAATGCTTAAAGGGAAATTCATTGTATTAGACGGCCCGGACGGTTGCGGCAAGAGTACGCAGACGCGAATGCTTAGTGAGTGCATTGCTAATCAAGGTGTGGATGTGGCGTCCTACCGTGATCCCGGAACGACGCTTGTCGGTGAAAAGATTCGCAATATTCTGTTGGATGTCGCGCACGAGGGTATGGGTGACAATGTCGAGGTGCTGCTCTACATGGCGGCGCGGGCGCAATTGTGGAAAGAGCATATCGCCCCGGATTTGGCGGCGGGCAAGTGTGTGCTGATGGATCGATGGCTCTCCAGTACCTGTGCCTATCAGGGCTTCGCGGGTGGTTTTGGCGTCGAAAAGGTTATCCAGATCGCGACCGATTCGCTGGAACGCATCTGGCCGGACCTGACGGTCATTTTGGATGTGGATGCCGAAACGGCGGCGGCGCGAATGCAGCGGGATCTGGACCGAATGGAACAAAAGGGCGATGCCTACCACGCCAAGGTGCGGGAGGGCTTTTTGAAATTACCCGACATCGAGCCGACTGTGAAAGTCGTCGATGCCCGAAAAACAGTCGAGCAAGTGCATAAAGATATTTTGAAACTAATCATTTAGACACTGATTAACGCATATTTTCACAGATTTATAAAAATATAATCTGAGTTCATCAGTGTGAATCTGTGTCCAAAAATTACTCTGAGTTCTCTGTGAACTCTGTGGCAAAAAAGAGGAAAACAATGTCGCTAAAAGAGATATTCTGTCAGGACAAAGCAATCAATTCATTGCAGCGGGCGTACGGGGCCGGGCGGATGGCGCATGCGTATTTGTTCTCCGGCGATGACGGTGTGGGCAAGTTCACCACTGCGCGCGCGTGGGCGAAGATGCTGTTGTGTGAGGATAAACAGACGGTTGGCGATGATCCAACCTTTACCGATAGCTGCGGCGGATGCCATTCCTGTCAGTTGTTCGATGCCAACGGGCATCCGGATTTTCGCCCGATCTATAAAGAGCTGGTGCAGTTTACAAAGAATGGCAAGAATAAAAAGACACCCGTGGATATGCCGATTGATGTGATTCGTGAATTTTTAATAGATAAAGTAGCCAATCGTCCGACACAAGGGCAGTTTGTTGTTTATGTAATGGATGAGGCGGAAAAAGTGAACGCGGCCAGCCAGAATGCGCTGCTGAAAATACTGGAAGAGCCGCCGAGTTATTG